>JAKARG010000065.1 GCA_021819345.1 Actinomycetes bacterium
CACCCTGGGCAACCCGAGCCCGACGTCGGATCGCTACTCGCTGGCGCTCATCTTTTTGCGGGTGGTCGGAGCAGCCCATTTCCCGATCCAGCGCCGCCAGCGCAACGACGACTGCTCCGGCATCGGCATCGACTTCGGGGTTCCCCAGGGTGCCCGTCGCGCCCGGTCGCTTCGCGACGGGGCGATGGTCTGGGACCTGTGCAGCCGCTCCCTCAGCGCCCGGGAGCCCGAAGGTCGCCCCGGGGCGGCAGTGTGGGTCGCTGCATTGGAGGAGATCCTCGACGAGCTGGGCGGCATGTCGCAGGTGAGGGCCGTCTGGGCCTCGCAGGGAGGCGGGACGCCGGCGCCGACCCCGCAGCTCGGGCCGCGGGAGCCGGGCGAGGTGACCGTGAGGCCGGTCGCCGCCGGCGGTCGGCGGCACTGGGAGCGGATGTCACCAGCCGCAGCGCTCGTCGCCGCCCGCTCTGCCGCCGCCAGCCCCGGGGCCGCTGCCCCGGTAGCCGGCCAAGCGCCGGCCGCCGCTCCGGGTACCACCCTGTGGCGGGGGAGCGTTCCGGGTCCGCCCGGCGGTCGGGTGGCGCCAGGGCAGTCCGGGCCCCCTCCGCCGGGGATCTTCGAGCTGGCGGTCACCGGATCGCGCCGCGGTGGTCGAGCCTGGCTCGCGGTCCACCGGGAGATGCTCGCTGCGCTCGCTGCCCCGGATCGCCGGCGGGAGGGTCTCTGGCGTGGAGCGGGTTGCCTGCTCCTCGACTTCGTGCTGCTCGCGGTCGGCTTCTACCTGGTGGCGATGGTCGTGGGGGTGTTCTCCGGGATCTGACCGGGCGCCACGGCCGGGCCCGGGAGTTTGCAAACCGGGTGGCCTCCAGTAGCTTCGGACCGTTGTGACAACCAGCTCTGCCGGTCCGGTCGGCGTCGACGAGCGCTACGCCGTCTTTCCCTTCTACCTGTGCCTGGACGCCTCGGCGTCGATGGCGGGGGCACCGGTCGACAGCGTCAACCGCCAGCTGCCGCTGCTGCGCTCGGCGATCGGCGAGGACCCCGCGGTGGCCGAGGTGATCCGCTTCGGGGTCGTCACCTTCAACGACCGCGCCGAGACCGCGCTGCCGCTCAGCGACCTGAGCCTGATCGAGGCGATGCCCCCCGTCGCAGCGCAGGGCCGGACCTCCTACGCAGCGGCCTTCGACCATCTCCGATCCGTCATCGAGGACGACTACCACTCGGGTCGGGGGAGGGGTGACCGCTGGTACCGCCCGGCAGTGGTGTTCGTCTCCGACGGGCGCCCGACCGACGACGGCGAGCGGTGGCGGGCGGCCCTCTCGCGCCTCACCGACCCCGGCTGGAAGCGCCACCCGAACATCCTCGCCTTCGGTTTCGGCGACGCCGAGGCCGGGGTGCTCGCAGAGGTGAGCGAGCGCAAGCCGAACCGGGCGTTCATCGCATCGGAAGGATCCGAGCCCGCTGCGGTCGTGCCCGAGCTGCTCTCCGGGCTCATCCAGTCGATCGTCAGCTCGTCGGCGAGCGTGTACACCGGGGAGGCCCAACTGGTTCCGCCGGAGGTGCCGAGCATGGTCCCGATACCCGTCGACGAGCTCGATTGATCGAGCTGCCGTCGGCGCCACCGGTCCTGGGCAGGGGCTCTCCGGCGGCCGGACGCCCGGGCCGACTGGCGCCCAGGGGGTACGGGGGGGGAGGGGGGTACTGTGCCGACGGGGGTGACCACCAGGGGTGGGCGCTCAGGGCCGCTTCGATAGCCGGGGTGCGCCACCGCCTCGCCGGGGTCCCCGCCGATGACGCCTACGGCTGGGCGGTCGGCTCCGGTGGCCTGGTGCTGGTGGTGGCCGACGGGGTCGGCAGCGTCGCCGGCTCGGGCGAAGCAGCGCAGACGGCGGTCCGGGTGGCGAGCGTCGCCGGGGCCGAGGCCCTTGGCTGCTCCGCTACCGGCTCGGGCGGCTCGGAGCGCGCCACCGGCTCGGGCGCCTCGGAGCATTCCACCGGCTCGGGCGCCTCGGAGCGCTCCATGGGTGGGCTCGACGCCGACTCCGAGCCCCCTGCCTTCGAGCCCTCTGGCTCCGAGCCCCCTGCCTCCGAGCCCTCTGGCTCCGAGCCCCCTCCCTCCGGTCTCGATGCGGCCGAGCTCGATCGGGCCGACCTCGATGCGGCGGTTCGCCGGGCGGTCGTCGCAGTCGGGGAGGCTCTCCGCGACGGACCGGGAGCGACGACCCTGGTGGTTGCGGCGGTAGCGCTCGACGGCCGGGGCCGGGTGGCCCGCGTCGGGGACAGCACTGCGCTGGTGCTGGGCGCCGGCGAGTGGCGGGAGCTGTTCAGCGAGGCCGATCCCGACGGTGGGTCGATGTCGACCCTGACCGGCGCTCTTCCTGCGGCCCGGCCGGAGGTCGAGCTCGCAGATTTGCTGATCGGTCCCGGCGAGGCGCTGGTGCTCGTCACCGACGGCATCGGTGACCCGCTGCGCGACGGCCCCGGCACGGTCGCCCCGGCGCTCGGCGCAGCACTGGCGAGCGCTCCTACGCCGCTCGGCCTCGCCTGGGTGGTCGACTTCTCCCGCCAGGGGTGCCACGACGACCGGACCGTGCTCGCCCTGTGGAAGGGGGCGTGACCTACCCTCGGCAGGGGCTCGAGATACTTGTGCGGTGCAGTCACCTATGACCGACCCGTCCGGGACCGACCCGTCCGGGACCGACCCACCCGAGAGCGGGCCAGTGCGGAGCGGATCGGTCGTGGTCGAGCCTTCCGAGAGCGGGCTGGTCCAAGAAGGGCGGAGCCTGTCGGCGAGCGAGGACATCCGCCTCCTCGGGCGGATCCTCGGAGAGGTGATCGCCGAGCAGTCCGGCCGTTCGACCCTCGATCTCGTGGAGGAGGCGCGGCGCGCAGCAACGGGCGCCAGGCGCGGGGAGGTCCTGGGCGAGCGCCTCGGCGACCTGCTCGACTCCCGCCGCGACAGCGAGATCCTCGACGTCGCCCGGGCGTTCAGCCACTTCTCCTTCCTCGCCAACATCGCCGAGGACGTCGCCGACAACCGTCGCGCCCGGGCAGCCCTGGCAGAGGGTCGGGGGACCGGGCCCGGCACCCTGGCCCACGCAGTGGCCACCTTGGGCTCGGGGCCCGGGGCCGCCGGGGCCCAGGCGGCGGTCGGCGACCTCTGGGTGTCGCCGGTGCTCACTGCGCACCCCACCGAGGTCCGCCGGCGCACCGTGCTCGACCGGGGACGAAGGATCGCCGCCTTGCTGTCGGGGCGGGACCCCGGCACCCCCGGCGGCCGAGCCACCACCTGCGGCCCGGGCACCCCCGGCGGTCAGGGCAGCTCGGGGGGTGACCCGGGCATCTCCGCGGGGGAGGGCAGCGCCGCCGGGAAGGGCAGCGCCGCGGGGGAGGGCAGCGCCGCCGGCGAGGGCAGCCCCGCCGGCGAGGGGGAGGTCGCTGCGGAGCTGGAGCGCGAGCTGCGGGTCGAGATCCTCGCCCTCTGGCAGACGGCGATCCTGCGCGGGTCGCGCCTCAGGGTCCGCGACGAGATCAACGAGATGCTGCACTACTACGAGCTGTCCCTCTTCGCCGAGGTGCCGCGCATCCAGGCTCGCTTCGAGGAGTCGGTGGCTGCCCTGGCCGGCGGGAGGCCCGAGCGGCTCGGGCCGGTGGTGCGGATGGGAAGCTGGATCGGCGGCGACCGGGACGGCAACCCGTTCGTGACCGCCGAGGTCCTGCGCTACGCGACCGACCGCCAAGCCACGATGGCCCTCGGTCGCCACCTGGCCGACCTTCGCAGCTTGGCGATCCAGCTGTCCATGTCCTCGGAGATGGTCAGCTGCAGCCCGGCGGTGGCCGCCCTCGCCGCAGCGTCGGGCGACACCTCACCGTTTCGCGCCGAGGAGCCCTACCGGCGAGCCCTGAACGGGTGCTACGCGCGCCTCGCCGCCACGGCCCGGCAGATCGTCGGCTCGGTACCCGGCGAGGAGCCGCGCGCCGTCCTCGAGCCGTACGCGGAGCCTGCCGAGCTGGTCGCCGACCTGGTCGAGGTCGAGCAGTCGCTCGCCTCCCACGCCGCCGCTCCCCTCGCCGAGGCCCGGGTCGCCCCGGTGCGCAGGTCGGTGGAGCTGTTCGGTTTCCACCTCGCCTCCCTCGACCTCCGGCAGGGCTCCGAGGTCCACGAGGCAGTGCTGGCGGAGCTGCTGTCGGTTGCCGGCGTCGTCGCCGACTACCGCCGCCTCGCCGAGGACGAGAGGGTCGAGCTGCTCGTCGCCGAGCTGGGCCACTCCCGCCTCCTGTCCAACCCCTGGTTGACCTACGGCGAGCTCGTGAGCGGGGAGCTGGCGGTGGTCGCCGAGGCGGGCAGGGCCATAGGTCGGCTCGGGCCGAGGGCGCTGCCCCACTACGTGATCTCCAAGTGCGAGTCCGTCTCGGACGTGCTCGAGGTGGCAGTGCTGTTGAAGGAAGCCGGCCTCTACCGCTCGAGCGCGGGGGAGGGTGACGGTCCCCGTCTCGGCATGGACGTGGTTCCGCTCTTCGAGACGATCGGCGACCTGACCGCGGCCGGCGCGACCCTCGGTCGGCTGCTCGACCTCCCGTTGTGGAGGGCGCTCCTCGACGAGCGTGGCGGCTGGCAGGAGGTCATGCTCGGCTACTCCGACTCCAACAAGGACGGCGGGTACCTGGCTTCCAACTGGGCGCTCCAGCGCGCCGAGCGGGACCTCGTCGACGCAGCCGCTCGAAGGGGGGTCCGCCTCCGTCTCTTCCACGGTCGGGGCGGCGCCGTCGGGCGGGGAGGCGGGCCTACCTACGAGGCGATCCGGGCCCAGCCGCCCGGGAGCGTGCAGGGCGCGGTCCGGGTCACCCAGCAGGGCGAGATGATCGCCGCCGAGTACTCCGATCCGGAGCACGCGAGCCGAGGGCTCGAGGCTCTGGTCGCTGCGGCGATGGAGGCCACCGTGCCCACCGACGACGACCTCGGTGCCGATGCCGGCTCCTACCACGAGGTGATGGAGGAGCTGGCGGGCATCGCGTTCAGGGCCTACCAGGAGCTGGTCTACGCGACCCCGGGGTTCGTCGCCTGGTTCCGCGCAGCCACCCCGATCGGGGAGATCTCCGAGCTCAACATCGGCAGCCGCCCCCCGTCGAGGCGCCCGTCCGAGCGGATCGAGGACCTGCGGGCGATCCCTTGGGTCTTCAGCTGGAGCCAGTGCCGGGTGATGCTCCCGGGCTGGTACGGGGTCGGCACGGCGCTGGAGACCTGGGCCGGCGAGGACAGCGGGAGGTGGGAGCTGCTCGCCGAGATGCACCGCCGGTGGCCGTGGTGGCGCTCGGTGCTCGCCAACCTCGGGATGGTGATGGCCAAGGTCGACCTCGGGATCGGGGAGCGCTACGCCGAGCTGGTCCCCGACCCCGAGCTGCGCCAGCGGGTCTGGGAGGCGATCGTCGCCGAGCACGAGAGGACACTGCGGGCCGTCGCCCGGGTGACCGGCGAGGTCGAGCCCCTCGCGAGCGACCCGGTCCTCGCCAGATCGCTGCGCAACCGCCTTCCGTACCTCGACCCGCTCAACCACCTGCAGGTGTCGTTGCTCCGCCGCTGGCGCTCGGGCGACCGGGAGCGGGCGGTGCGCTCCGGCATCCAGATGACGCTCAACGGCCTGGCGACGGGGCTGCGCAACAGCGGGTGAGCCGGACGGGGCGAGTCGGGCCGCCGAACGGGACGGGCCGGGCCGCCCACCGGGCCGCCAGCCTGCCGAACGGGCCGGGCCGCCCACCGGGCCGGGCTGCCCGGCGGCAAGCCTGCCGGGCTGCGGGGCGGCAAGCCTGGATCAGCTCCGAGGGACCTCCGACCAGGGTCGGTCCTTGTCGGCGCGCACGTCGCCGGGCAGGCCGAGGACCCGCTCCCCGAGAATGTTGCGCATGATCTCGGAGGTGCCCCCTTCGATCGAGTTGGCCCTGGATCGAAGGAACATCCGCTGCGGGGCTCCGCCGAGCCCGCCGGCGGAGCTCGGGCGGTGCATCGTCCAGTCGTCGTAGAGCATGCCCTCGGCTCCGAGGAGCGACTCGCACAGCTCGTAGATCGCCTGGTTGAGCTCGGCGGAGTGCAGCTTTGCAGTCGACCCCTCCGGGCCCGGGGTCCCTGCGAGGGCATTGGCCGCTGCGCGCAGGCTCGTCAGCCGGTGGACCTCCGACTCGACCCAGAGCGCAGTCAGCCGGTCACGGAGCACCGGGTCCTTGTCGGCGCGCTGGTCCCACAGCCGCATCGCAGTGGCGATCGCTCCACCGCCCCGCCGACCCACGGAGGCACCGATCGAGACCCGCTCGTTCATGAGGGTGGTGATCGCCACCCCCCATCCCTCGCCGACCCCGCCCAGGCGCTCCGAGTCGGGTACCCGGACTCCGGTGAGGTACACCTCGTTGAACTCGGCGTCGCCGGTCATCTGCCGCAGGGGGCGTACCTCCACGCCGGGGGCGTGCATGTCGACGACGAAGTACGTGAGGCCCTTGTGCTTCTCGGCTCCCGGGTCGCTGCGGGCGAGGAGCATCCCGTAGCGGGAGCGGTGGGCAAGGGTGGTCCAGACCTTCTGGCCGTCGACTACCCATTCGTCGCCGTCCCGGATGGCCCGGGTCGACAGGCCGGCGACGTCGGAGCCGGCGCCCGGCTCGGAGAACAGCTGGCACCAGATGTGCTCCCCGGTGAACATGGGCCTCAGGTAGCGGCGCTGCTGGTCGGGCGAGCCGTGGGCCAGGACGGTCGGGGCTGCCATCCCGTAGCCGATCGGATTGCGCCCGAAGAGCGCAGGGGCGCCGGCGGCGGAGAGCAGGGCGGAGACCTTCTGCTGGAGCCGACGGGGCGCCCCGAGACCTCCGAGGCCGACCGGGAAGCCGACCCAGGCCAAGCCGGCATCGAACTGCGCCCCGAGGAAGTCGACCTCGGGGGTCGAGGCCGGTGGGTACCGGTCGAGCAGCGCCTCCACGAGCCGGGTGACCTGCTCCTCGTCGGGGGCGCTCGGATCACTGCCGGGCGCAGTGGACGTCACCGTCGTGATCCTACCAGTGGCCCTGCCCGCACTCACGGCCGGCCACACGAGCTGGCTTGTAGGCTCGGGGCTCTTGGGTGCGCCGAGAAGCAACCGCGTGGATGGGGGGCTCCGGTGAGCAGCCCCGGTCCGGAGGGCCTGCTCGCGCTGCAGGACCTCGACGTCTCCCTCGACCAGCACCGCCACCGCCTGGCGCACCTGCCTGCGCGGCTGCAGCTCGCCGAGCTGGCCGCCCGGCGCGAGGCCCTCGACGGGCGCCGGCGCTCCGAGGAGGAGCTCAGGGGCGAGGTGCTCGCCCGCCAGGCGAAGCTCGAGGCCGAGCTGACCGCGACCGAGAGACGCCGTGAGGAGGTCTCCGCCCGGCTCTACGGGGGAAGCGTGTCGGCTTCGCGCGACCTGCAGGCGATGGCCGCAGAGGTCGAGTCGCTCTCGGCACGGGCTGCCGAGCTCGAGGAAGAGGGTCTCGTGGTGCTCGGCGAGCTGGAGCCGATGGAGGCTTCCCTCGCGGACCTCGGTTCGCAGCGCAGCCGCCTCGACGCCGAAGCCGAGGCGCTCGAGGGCGTAGCCGCCGGGGCCGAGGCGGAGCTTCGTAGCGAGATCGACCGGCTGATGGCCGAGCGGTCCGGGGTGGCCGCCTCGCTGCCTGCCGAGCTGCTCGCCACCTACGAGCGGCTGAGGCAGCGCCTCGGTGGGGTCGGAGCAGCCCGCCTGGTGGGCGACCGCTGCGCCGGCTGTCACCTCACCCTCCCGGCCACCGAGCTCGACCGGGTCCGTCACCTACCGGCCGACGCGGTCGTGACCTGCGAGCAGTGTGGCCGGATCCTCGTGCGCACCACGTCCCCGCCCACTGGCTGACGAGCTCCGAGGAGCCGACCGAGCCGGGGGCGGCGCTCCGGGGAAACGTCCCGGGCTGCCTCGCCGGCCCGGGCGGCCGCAGGAGGGGCTCCCGGCGCGCTTGGACCCGGCGGGGCCCGAGATGCCCCGCCGTGGGTATCGTCGGGCCATGGTCCGAACCGAGCCCTTCACCCCTTCAACCATCGAGCCCGGGACTGCCCCCACCGGGCCCGGGGGGATCCCCCAGCGCCGGGTCCTGCGCACCGAGCTGCCCGGGCCGCGCAGCCGGGAGCTGGCGAAGCGGCGGACGCAGGCGGTGGCGCCGGGGGTGAGCTCGACCCTGCCGGTCTACATCGGCTCCGCCGAGGGTGCGATCGTGGTCGACGTCGACGGCAACTGCCTGATCGACCTGGGCTCGGGGATCGCGGTGACCTCGGTGGGCCACGCGGTCCCGGAGGTGGTCGAAGCGGTCAGGGAGCAGGTGGGCCGCTTCACCCACACCTGCTTCATGGTCGGGCCCTACGAGGGCTACGTGGAGGTCTGCGAGCGGCTCAACTCGCTCACCCCCGGGACGCACGCCAAGACCTCGGCGTTGTTCAACTCGGGTGCCGAGGCGGTCGAGAACGCGGTCAAGGTCGCCCGCCGGGCGACCGGGCGCGAGGTGGTGGTGGCATTCGACCACGCCTACCACGGGCGGACCAACCTGACGATGGCGCTCACCGCCAAGAACCTCCCCTACAAGGACGGCTTCGGGCCCTTCGCCGGGGGGGTCCATCGGGTGCCGATGTCCTACCCCCTGCGCGACCCCGAGGGGATGACCGGTGCCGAGGCGGCCCGCCGCGCGCTCGAGCTCGTGGAGCGCCAGGTGGGAGCGGCCCGGGTGGCCTGCGTGCTGATCGAGCCGATCCAAGGGGAGGGAGGCTTCGTGGTCCCGGCTCCGGGCTTCCTGCCGGCGCTCTCGCAGTGGTGCGCCGAGTCGGGGGCGCTGCTCGTCGCCGACGAGGTCCAGTCCGGGTTCTGCCGGACCGGCGACTGGTTCGCCTGCGACGACGAAGGGGTGGTGCCCGACCTCGTGACCACCGCCAAGGGGATCGGGGCGGGGATGCCGCTCGCCGGGCTGACGGGTCGGGCCGAGGTCATGGAGAAAGTCCACGCCGGAGGCCTCGGGGGCACCTTCGGAGGCAATCCGGTCGCCTGCGCGGCAGCGATCGCGGCGATCGACACGATGCGCAGCTCGGATCTGGCCGGCGCGGCTCGCCGGATCGGCCGGGTGATCGGGGAGCGCCTGGACCCGCTCGTCGGGGAGCCCCCGGGTATCGCCGAGAGGCGAGGGCGGGGTGCCATGCAGGCCATCGAGCTGGTGGTGCCGGGAAGCCTGGAGCCCGACCCCAAGGCGGCCGCGCGGATCGCCTCCGCCTGCCACGCGGAGGGGGTGGTGGTGCTCACTTGCGGTAGCTGGGGCAACGTGATCCGGCTCCTCCCGCCTCTCTCCATCTCCGACGAGCTGCTGGAGGAAGGCCTCGAAGTGCTGGTGAGGGCGGCCAGGGGGGTGCTCGCCGGCTGAGCTCGTCTGCTGGTGGGCTCGTCGGGGGCCGAGCCCTCGCCGGCTGAGCCCCTCGGTCGGTCCGCGGCCCTGTTCGGGCTGTGCCCTCCTTCAGCCGGCCGAGGCCTCGAGCAGCGCAGGGGCGAGCAGCTCCCACTGCTGTGACGGCACCGACCTGCGCTCTGCCTCGAGCGGCTGCACGCAGACGTGGTCGGCCCCGGCGTCGAAGTGCTCCCGGACCCGGCGGGCGATGGTCTCCTCGTCGCCCCACGCCACGATCGCGTCCACCAATCGGTCGCTGCCACCTCCGGCGAGGTCTTTCTCCTCGAAGCCGAGCCGGCGGAGGTTGGCCTGGTAGTTGGGGAGCCCGACGTAAACCGAGGTGTGCCCCCGAGCGACCTCGCGTGCGGTCGAGGGATCGGCCTCGGCGAGGACCGCCTGCTCGACGCAGAGGAGACGTCGGCTGGCGGGCTCCGCTTCGGCCCCGAGGCGCTCGCGGGCGAAGGCAGTGTGCTCGGGGGTCACCAGATAGGTGTGGGCCCCTTCGGTGCGCTCGGCTGCCAGGTCGAGCATCCGCGGCCCGAGGGCGGCGAGGACCCGTCTCACCGGCGTGCCCGGACGGAAGCCGCTGTAGGGGGAGGCGTCCATTGCGTCGAGGTAGGAGCGCATCGCTTCGAGCGGCCGTCGGTAGGTGTGGCCCCTCAACCCCTCGACCAGGCTGTGGTGGCTCACCCCGAGGCCGAGCAGCACCCGCTCCGGGAACGCCTCGGTCAGCGCCTTGGCCCCTCCGGTCATCGTCACGGCGTCGCGCGCCCAGATGCTCGCGATCCCGGTCGCTCCGATCAGCCGCTCGGTCGAGCGCAGCAGCGCCCCGAGCCCGACGAACACGTCCCGGCCCGCCACCTCGGGGACCCACAGCGCGCCGTAGCCCAGCTGCTCGATCCCGGCGGCGAGCTCGCAGGCCCGGGCGAGGGGGACGAAGTCGAGCGACGCGGTCCACAGCCCGAGGCGGGGGAGGGCGAAGGAGGGGATCTGCACGACCCGACACTAGGGTGGGGCATGGTGGCGGGTGCCACCCCCGGGGACCGCCACCGGGAGCCGACCGGAGGTGCCGGATGCGAGTCGTCGTCAACTTCGACCTCTGCGAGAGCAACGCCTTGTGCATGGCCGAGGCGCCGGAGGTCTTCGAGGTCCGTGACGACGACTTCCTCTACGTGCTCCAGGAGGAGCCACCCGAGGAGCTGCGCTCCAAGGTCGAGGCCGCCGCAGCCGCCTGTCCCAAGCAGGCGATAAGCATCGAGGGTTGAGCCTCCCGAGCCGGCTCGCAGGCCGCTTCGGAGGGCTCCGGCCCGCCGGCGACCTCGATGTCGCGGTCGAGCGGGACCTCGAGGTCCCCGTCGGCGACGGTGTGGTCCTCCTCGCCGACCGCTGGGTGCCGGCGGGACCGGGACCGGCGCCACTCGTCCTGGTGCGCTCCCCCTACGGGAGG
>JAKARG010000066.1 GCA_021819345.1 Actinomycetes bacterium
AGGACCCGGAGATCGCTGGAGTCCAGCCTGCCGGGGCCCCTATCGCTGGGCGGCGCTCAGCCGGGCGATCTCGCCGGCGGCGCCGGCGAGCGGCACCTCGACCCGTTCGTCGCTCCAGCGGTCCCGTACCTCCACCACCCCCTTGGCGAGCCCCCTCCCGACGGTCACGATGAGGGGGACGCCGAGCAGCTCGGAGTCACCGAACTTCACCCCCGGTGAGGTCCCCCGCCGGTCGTCGTAGAGCACCCGCAGCCCGGCTCCGAGCAGCTCCCCGGCGAGCTGCTCGCCGGCGGTGTAGGGCTCCTCGCCCTTCCCGGTGGCCACCAGGTGGACGTCGGCCGGCGATATCTCCCGCGGCCAGCGCAACCCGAGCTCGTCGTGGGTCTGCTCGGCCAGGGCGGCGACCGCGCGGGTGATGCCGACCCCGTAGGAGCCCATGGTGACGGTGACCGGGCGTCCGTCGGGACCGGTGACCCGCAGGTCGAAGACCTCCGCGTACTTGCGCCCGAGCTGGAAGACGTGTCCGAGCTCGATGCCCCGGGAGATCTGGAGCATCCCACCGCAACGGGCGCAGCGATCCCCGTCGCGAACCTCGACGGCGCCGAGCTCACCGTCGGGGACGAAGTCCCTCCCCCGGACGACGTCGAGCGCGTGGCGGTCGGGCTCGTTGGCGCCGGTCACCCACGCCGACCCCTCGGTGACGAGGGGGTCCACCACGAAGCGGATGCCGAGCTCGGCGAGGCGCTGCGGTCCGATGTACCCCTTGACCAGGCCGGGCTGGCTGGCCAGGTCCTCGGGGCCGGCGGGCGCAACCTCGGTCGGCTCGAGCTGCCCCGCGACTCGCTTCATGTCGACGTCCCGGTCGCCGGGCACGCCGATGACCAGGAGCTCCCACTCCCCCGCACCCGGCGCCCTGGTCTTCACGACCAGGTTCTTGAGGGTGTCGGCAGCAGCGAAGGACCGTCCGAGGTCCATGGTGTTGAGCCGCTCGACGAGGGTGGCGATCGTCGGGGTGTCGGGGGTGTCGAGCACCTGCTGCGGACCCGGCAGGCCGCCGCTCCCCGCTCCCCCGGTCCCGCCTCCCATCCCGCCGCCATCGACCACCCCACCCCGAGCCTGCGGCGGAGCGATCACCACCGCCTCGGCGTTGGCGGCGTAGTCACAGTTCTCGCACTGCACGAAGGTGTCCTCGCCGGAAGGGGTCGGGGCGATCAGCTCCTCAGAGGCCGAACCGCCCATCGCTCCTGATACGGCCGAGACGATCCGGTAGTCGAAGCCGAGACGGCGGAAGATCCGCTCGTAAGCGTCGCGATGAGCCCGGTAGGAGCGCTCGAGGCCGGCGTCGTCGACGTCGAAGGAGTAGGAGTCCTTCATGACGAACTCCCTCCCTCGCAGCACCCCCGCTCGTGGCCGGGCCTCGTCCCGGTACTTGGTCTGGATCTGGAACAGCGACACCGGCAGGTCCCGGTAGGAGGTGTACTCACCCTTCACCAGGAGGGTGAACAGCTCCTCGTGGGTCGGAGCGAGCAGGTAGTCCGCATCTCGGCGGTCCCGGAGGCGGAACAGCGCATCGCCGTAGTCCTGCCAACGCCGGCTGCGCTCGAAGACCTCCCGTGGCACGAGGGCGGGGAACTGCACCTCCTGGGCGCCGATGGCGAGCATCTCCTCGCGCACCACCCGCTCCACGTTGCGCACCGCGAGCATCCCGAGGGGCAGCCACGAGTAGAGCCCCGGCCCCACCCGGCGCACGTAGCCGGCGCGCACCAGCAGCTTGTGGCTCGGCAGCTCGGCATCCACCGGGTCCTCGCGGAGGGTCCGGAGAAAGAGCGTGGACATGCGCAACAGCACGAGGGGCAACGCTAGCGCCCTACCTCGACGCCGTCGGACCTCGGTCGAGCCCGGCTCGGATCGACTCCGCCACCGACGCGGCCTCGGCATCGTCGGCGTAGCGGCCACGGGGCCAGAAGAAGCCCCGGAGGCCGTCCCTCGGGCGACGCGGCACGACGTGGAGGTGGACGTGGGGGACGCTCTGGCTCACCACGTCGTTGAGCGCGATCCAGGTTCCCGGGTTGCCGAGCGCCGCCCGCTGGGCGGCGGCGACCCGACGTGCAGCGCCGAAGAGCCCGCCGAGGGCTTCCTCGGGCACCTCTGCGAGGTTGCGATGGTGGGCCCGCGGGACGACCAGGACGTGGCCGGGGAACACGGGGCGGTGGTCGAGGAAGGCCACGACGTCGGTCTCGTCGAGCACCAGGTGGGCCGGGACAGAGCCGGCGACGATCCGGTCGAAGAGGCAGTCGGTATCCCCGGGGACCACCGGGTCACGACCGTCCGGCGGCGTGGCGAGCCTGGTCGAACAGCCGCTGCAGGTCGGCGTGGAGCGCCTCGGACAGCTCGGCGACCGCCTTGCGCGGGACCCGACCGGACTCCGAGCGCTCCGGAGGCCCGATCGGCTCGCCGACCACGGCGACGACCCTGACCGGGCGGATCCCCCGCGCGCCCTTGGGCATGGCCCACTCGCTGCCGCCGATGCCTACCGGGACCACCGGGACCCCGACCCGTGCGGCGACGAAGACCGCCCCTTCGAACAGCGGCTGGACCACCGGGCCCGACTGGCGGGTGCCCTCGGGATAGAGCACGACGGGCTCGCCGGAGCGCAACGCGTCCTCGGCGGCGCGCAGCGCCTCGCGGTCGGGGGTGCCACGCCTCACCGGGATGCCGCCGAGCGAAGAGAACAGCCGGGCGGACAGGCGGTGGCGCCAGAGCTCCTCCTTGCCCATGAAGCGGACCCGCCGGTGGGTCAGGCAGCCGCAGACGAGCGTGTCGACATAGGAACGGTGGACCGGGGCGAGCACGAACGGTCCGGCCGAGGGGATGTTCTCCCCGCCGAGGACGCGCACCCGCCAGAAGACCCGGCAGAACAGCTCCACGACCCCCCGGGCGAAGGCCCACCAGACGAGCTCGAGACGCGAGGTCCGCTCCATCGGGCCTACCCCGCTCGGCCCGGCTCCGCGACCAGCTGCAGGACTTCCTCGACGATCGCCTCGACCGGTCGCGAGGTGGTGTCGAGGCAGACGGCGTCCTCGGCGACCCCGAGGGGGTCGACCGGCCGGGTGGAGTCGGCGTGGTCACGGCGGGCGATGTCGGCGGCCACCTGGTCGTAGTGCAGCTCGAGCATCTCCCGGCTCCGGCGCCGGGCGCGCTCGGCGTCCTCGGCGGTCAGGTAGACCTTGAGGGTCGCGTCGGGGAAGACCACGCTGCCGATGTCACGACCTTCGACCACGCCGCCCCCGTGCGCCGCGGCCCATTCCCGCTGGCGCTCGACCAGCTCCCGGCGCACCGCCGGGTTGGCGGCGACGGTCGAGACGGCCCGGGTCACCTCGGGGCTGCGGATCTCGATGGTCGCGTCGACCCCGTCGACGGTGACCGTCGCACCCACCTCCAGGGTGAGGTTGCGGCACAGCTCGGCCACGAGCTCGGTGTCGTCGGGGTCGATGCCCCGGCGGATGGCGGCGAAGGTCACCGCCCGGTACATCGCTCCGGTGTCGAGGTAGTCGAGGCCGAGCCGGGCGGCCACGGCCCGGGCGACGGTCGACTTGCCCGAACCGGCCGGCCCGTCGATGGCGATCACCAGCACCGGGCCAGCTCCTCGGCGAAGCCGGGGTAGCTCGTCGCCACCGCCTCCCAGCCCTCTACCGTCGCCCCCTGCGAGGAGGCGAGGCCGGCGACGGCCGACGCCATCGCGATGCGGTGGTCGCCGGCAGCGTCGACCAGCCCACCGGCGAGGCGCCCACCTTCTACCACCAGGCCGTCGGCGCGGCCCTCGGCGCCGGCCCCGAGGGCTCGAAGGGCCGCGACGGTGCTCTCCACCCGGTCGGACTCCTTGACCCGCAGCTCCGAGGCGTCGGAGAAGGTGGTGGTCCCCTCGGCGAATGCCGCAGCCACCGCGAGCACGGGGATCTCGTCGATCAGGGAAGGCACCTCCTCGCCGGCGACCGTGGTGGCCGACAGCCGGGCGGAGCGTACCCGCAGGTCGGCGGTGTGCTCGTCGGGGTGCTCCGCCTCGACGGTGACCTCGGCGCCCATCCTCGCCAGGACGTCGAGGAACCCGGCCCGGCCGGCGCCGACGTAGACGCCGGCGATACGCAGGTCGCTGCCGGGCACGAGGCTCGCCGCCACCACCCAGAACGCCGCCTGGGACGGGTCGGCGGGCACCGCCAGGTCCACCGGGCGCAGCGTGCTGCGCCGGACCCGGGCCCACCCGGGCCGGTGCTCGATCTCGCCGGCGAAGCGCTCGATCAGCTCCTCGGTATGGCGCCTCGTCGGGACCGCCTCGTGCACGACGGTCTCGCCGTCCGCCCCGAGCCCGGCGAGCAGCACTGCGCCTTTGACCTGGGCACTGGCGACCTCGGGTCGGTGCTCGATCCCCGTCAGGTCGCCGCCGCGCACCACCAGCGGCGGCAGGGTCCCCCTCTCCCGGCCGTCGACGATCGCACCCATCCGCCGCAGCGGCTCGGCCACCCGGCCCATCGGCCGGCGGGCGATCGAGGAGTCGCCCTGCAGCACGCTCAGCCACGGGCGGGCGGCCGACCAGCCGGCGAGGAGGCGGATGGAGGTGCCGGAGTTGCCGACGTCTTGGACCCCGGCGGGCTCGTGGAGGCGCGCCACGCCGCCCTCCACGGTCAGCTCGCCGGGGCCGGAGGGCTCGAGCGCCACCCCGCAGGCGGCCATCGCGGCAGCGGTGCGGGCCACGTCGTCGCCGGCGGAGAGCCCGCGTAGCGTCGAGGTCCCCTCGGCGAGGGCGGCGAGCAGCAGGGCCCGGTGGGAGACCGACTTGTCCCCCGGGACGGTGATGCTCCCCCGAAGGCCCCGGACAGCCGGCCGGGCGACGAGGGTGGTCATCCCTCCAACCGTCTCACCGAGACCCGGTAGCCGCGGCCGGCGAGCAGCTCCCGGGCGAGCGGGACCGCAGCCGCCGAGACGACGAGCACCAGCACCCCCCGCTCGCCTTCGGCGGAGTGGGCGATCTCGATGTCGTAGATGTTGACGCCGACCTCGGCGAGCAGGGTGGTGACCTCGGCCAGCACCGCCGGCCGGTCGGGCACCGGCACCCGCACCTCGACGCTCTCGCTCGGAGCGGGCGCTCCGACCGGCAGGTTGCGGCGGGCCTCGCTGGCGCGCTCCAAGTGGTCGAGGACGAGCTTGCGGTCGGCGCCCTCGACTGCGGCGCGCAGCCCGCCGAGCTGGGCGATCAGGGCGTCGAGGACCTCGACGATCGCGCTGCGGTTGTCGGCGCAGATGTCGGGCCAGATGCCCGGGTCACCGGCTGCGATGCGGGTCATGTCCCGGAAGCCGCCTGCGGCGAGCCGCAGCAGCGTGCCGTGCTCGAGTGCCGAGTCGGCCGCCAGGTTCATGAGGGTGGCGGCGGTCAGGTGCGGGACGTGCGACACCAGGGCAACGAGCTCGTCGTGGCGGTCGGGGGGCACGGCGACCACCAGGGCGCCGAGCGACGAGGCGATCGACTGGACCGTGGCGTAGGCGTCGGGGCTGGTGGTGGCGGTCGGGGTGAGCACCCAGGTCGCGCCCTCGAACATGTCGGGGTCGGTGCCGTCGAGGCCCTGCTGCTCGGAGCCGGCCATCGGGTGGCCACCCACGAAGCCCGCCTCGGGCAGGGCGGCGACTATCGGGCCCTTGATGCCGGCGACGTCGGTGACCACCCCGCCACGCGCCAGGGCCGCCCGAGCGACTCCCACCACCTCCCCCGCCGGCGTGGCGACGAGGGTGACGGGAGCCGCCGGGTCCTCGCCCACCTCGTCGACCACCCCGGCCGAGCGCGCCCGTTGCTCCCGGGCGGGATCGAGGTCCGAGCCGGTCACGTGCCAGCCCCGAGCCCGCAGGGCCGCGCCGAGCGATCCCCCGATGAGGCCCAGACCGACCACCTGGGCGCGGCGCGGCGCCGGGGTGGTCAACGTCTCTGGCTGGCCGAGGGCACGCCAGGGGAGGCTAGCGCCAGCTGCTAGCGCCCGGGCTCGACGCCGCTGCCCGCCGAGGCGGCCTGGAGGGCGTGGAGCTCCCCGGTGCCGAGCGGGCGCCACTCTCCGGGCCCGAGGTCGGGGTCGCGCAGCGGGCCGATCCGAACCCGCACCAAGCGCAGCACCGGGTGGCCGACCGCGGAGCACATCCTGCGGACCTGGCGGTTGCGCCCCTCGTGGATCGTGATCCGGAGCACCCCCGGCGAGGGCTGCGAGACCCGCGCCGGGGCCGTCGTCCCGTCGTCGAGGTCGACGCCCTCGCGCAGGCGGCGCAGCTGGTGGGGGCTGAGCGCTCCGCCGTCGACGTGTGCCAGGTACTCCTTCTCCACCCCGAAGCGGGGATGGGTGAGGCGGTGGGCGAGGTCCCCGTCGTTGGTGAGCAGGATCAGTCCCTCGCTGTCGGAGTCGAGGCGGCCGACCGGGTACACCCGGGGCTCCCCGGGCACCAAGGAGACCACCGTCGGCCGGCCGTCGGGGTCCGAGGCGGTCGAGACCACCCCGACCGGCTTGTTGAGCAGGTAGTGGACGAGGCCGGGGCGCACCGCCACCGGCACGCCGTCCACCTCCACCCGGTCGAGCTCGGGGTCCACCCGCCGGCCGGGGCCGACGGGCTCCCCGTTGACCCGGACCCGCCCGGCGGCCACCAGCTCGTCGCCGACCCGCCGGCTCCCGACACCGGCCCGAGCCAGGAGCTTCTGGATGCGGATGCCCTCCCCGGTGGGGGCGGAGGGCGAAGAGCGGGGGTCGTCCCCGCTCGCAGCCGGGGGCGAAGCGCGCTCGGCGGCGCTCATCCCTGCGCTCCCTCCTCCGAAGGAGGTGGCGGCGCATCGGACGGCTCACCCCCGGCGCCACGAGCGGCGGACGACTCGGCGCGCAGGCCCTGCTCCAGGGCCTCCAGCACCTCGGGACCCGGAACGAAGTCCTCGAGCGGGGGGAGCTCGGCGAGCGAGCCCAGTCCGAGACGCTCGAGCAGCGCCGGGGTGGTCCCGTAGAGCACCGCCTGGCCGGGGCCCGGGTCACGACCCACCTCGGCCACGTACCCGCGCTGCTCGAGGGTTCGCAGGACCCCTTCGGCGCTCACCCCCCGGATGGAGGCCACTTGTCCCCGCGAGATCGGCTGCTTGTAGGCGACGATGGCGAGGGTCTCGAGTGCGGCCGACGACAGTCGGGCGTGCTGGCCGTCGAGCACGAAGCGCTCGACGTAGGGCGCGAGGTCGGGGTGGGACTGGAAGCGGTACCCGCCCGCCACCCGGACCAGGCAGAACCCGCGGTCCTCCGCCTCGTAGGAGGCCTGCAGCGCGGCGCAGCTCTCCTCCACCCGAGCCGGCGGCAGCTCGAGGACCTGGGCGAGCAAGCCCGGCTCGACCGGCCGGTCGGCGACCATCAGGATCGCCTCGATCGCCCGCACGCTCTCGGTGGCCATCAGCCGACGTACTCCTCGACCTGGTCGAGGGCGACGACCTCCCCGGCGCGGGCGTCCCCGGGCTCCCCCTCGCCCACCCAGCGCAAGTGGAGCTCGGCGAAGCTCCCCGCCTGGTCGAGCTCGACCCGACCCTGCTTGCAGAGCTCGAGGGCTGCGAGGAACCGGACGATCACCTCGAGCCGCTCGACCAGGTCCGCGGTGAGCCGGGCGAAGCTGATCCGCCCGACCCGGGGCAGCTCCTCGGCGAGCTCGGCCACGGCGTCGGCGACGCTCGCCCGGATCGGAGCCACGTGGTCCAAGTTGAGCCTCGGCTGCGGGCGGGGCGCGAGGAGCCGGCGCATGGCGTCACGGAGGCGGTCGGCGCTCACCCCTTCCAGGGGGTCGGGAGCCAGTTCGGCGAAGCGGTCCTCCAGTCCCGCGGAGCGGGGCCAGGAGCGGCCGGCGGCGTCCATCAGGCGGGTGAGGGCACCTGCGGCGTCCTTGAAGGTCTTGCACTCGAGCAGCCGGGCGAGCAGCAGGTCGCGCTCCTCCCAGATCGCCAGCTCCTCGTCGAGCTCCGCCTCGTCGGAGCCCGGGAGCAGCCGACGAGCCTTGAGCTCGAGCAGCACCGAGGCGATCAGCAGGAACTCGGTCGCCGTCTCGAGGTCGAGATCGGCGCGCACCGAGTCGATCAGGGCCACGTAACCGTCGACGATCGCCGACAGCGAGACCTCCCACAAGTCGACCTGCTCCCGGGTGATCAGGTGCAGCAGCAGCTCGAAGGGGCCCTCGAAGACCGGCGTGCTCACCGTGTAGGGCATGCTCCAAGCGTAGGCGGGCCCGCTCGGCCGGCCGGGGACCCCGGCGGCCCCCGGGGCGCCGGCCCTGTTCGCCGGGCGTGCTCACCCGGGCCTGGTTCTCCGGGGCGGTTCCCCGGCCCGGTTCCCCGGGGAGGCCGTAGCGCCGGCGTGGGGCCCGTCCGAGCGGCCCTAGGATGATCCGATGAAGAGGATCCTAGTAGGCATCCAGCCCACCGGCGGCCTCCATCTCGGCAACTACCTCGGGGCGGTTCGCTACTGGGTCGAGGACCAGGCCGCCGGCGAGAGCTTCTACTGCGTGGTCGACCTCCACGCTCTCACCGTCCCCCGTGACCCCGCCGAGCTCCGCCGGGAGACGCTGGCCACCTCGACGCTGCTGCTCGCAGCCGGACTGGACCCCGATACCTGCGCCCTGTTCCTCCAGAGCCACGTCGCCGAGCACAGCCAGCTCGCCTGGCTGCTCGAGTGCACCGCGAGCATCGGCGAGCTCCGGCGGATGACCCAGTTCAAGGACAAGGCCGCCAAGGGGGGCGAGGAGGCGGCACGCGTCGGGTTGTTCACCTACCCGACCCTGATGGCGGCCGACATCCTGCTCTACCAGGCGACGCATGTCCCCGTGGGCGACGACCAGCGCCAGCACCTCGAGCTCGCCCGGGACCTCGCAGAGCGGTTCAACGCCCGCTACGGGCCGGTCTTCACCGTGCCCGAGGCGACCATCCCGCCCGCCGGGCGAGGGGCGCGGGTGATGGACCTGCAGGACCCGGCGAAGAAGATGTCCAAGTCGGCCGAGTCCGACCAGGGCGTGATCGGGCTGTTCGACCCTCCCGAGGTCATCGAGCGGAAGTTCCGCCGGGCGGTCACCGACACCGACTCGGGCGCCGACGCGGTGCGCTTCGACCCCGAGCACAAGCCAGGCGTGTCCAACCTGCTCGCCATCCTCGCCGCGACGACCGGCAGCGACCCAGCCGAGGTCGCCGCCGACCACCACAGCTACGGCGAGCTCAAGTCGGCGGTGGCCGAGGCGGTGATCGGGCTCCTCCGACCGCTCCAGGCCCGCTACCGCGAGCTCGAGGCCGACCCCGCCGCCCTCGCCGGGGTGCTCGCCGCCGGAGCCGGGCGTGCCCGCCCGATCGCCGCCGAGACCCTCGGCAGGGCGATGGATGCGATCGGCCTGGTCCCGGCTCTCCCGGGCTCCAACTCCTGACGCGCCCGGGCTCGCGCGCCCGAGGCTCCCGGGCTCCCACTCCTGAGGCGCCGGGGCTCGCGCGCCCGAGGCGCCCGGGACGGCCGGGTACCATCCGCCGGCCAGATGCCCATCTTCCTCGTCGCCGCCAGGCTCCTCTCCAACGTCAGGCGCAACCGGATCATCTCGCTCCTCGTCTTCGCGGTCTTCTGTCTGGTCGCCGGCGGCATCGCCTTCGCCGCCGCCGAGCATCGAAGCGTGGGGACCGGCCTGTACTGGGCGGTGACGACCGCCACCACGGTCGGCTACGGCGACGTGGTCCCGACCAACACCATCGGCAGGGTGATCGCGGTCGTCGTGATGCTCACCACCATCCCCACCTTCGGCGCGGTCTTCGCCCTATTCGCCGGGGCGACGGTCGTGTCACACCTGAGGAGGCTGCTCGGCATGGACAAGAGCTTTCCCGAGTCGGACTACACGCTCGCCTACGGCGACCACCCGGTGCTCGTGCGGGTGGTGAGCGAGCTCATCGGGGCCGACGACCCCGTGGTGCTCGTCGCCCCGGCCAAGCCGGCCGGCCTGCCCGCCCACGTCACCCACGTGGAGGGCGACCCGACCGAGGATGCAGTGCTGCGCGACAGCCATCCCGAGCGGGCCAACCGGGCGCTGATCGCCTGCAGCGACGACACCGACTCGCTGCTCATCGCCGTCGCCCTGCGCGCGATGGTCCCGGAGCTGCTCGTGTACGCCCTGGTGTCCTCACCCCGGATCAGCCGGGCGATGCGCGAGGTCGGGGTCACCCACACCCTCTCCAGCGACGAGCTGGTCGGCCACACCCTCGCCAAGGCGCTCGAGACCCCGGAGGCCGGCGACGTGCTGCTCGCAATGGTCGACTCGGGCTCCTACACCATGAGGGACCGGGTGGTCGGCTCCGACCTCGCCGACAGGCGCCTGAGCGAGGCCCGCGGCACGGCCGGGGCCCTGGTGCTCGGCGTCGCCCGCAACGGCACCATCGACATCGGGATCGACGACGACCCGACCCTCGCCGCGGGCGACCGGCTGATCGAGCTGGTGAGCCACCGCAGCAGCACCGGCGCGAGGCGCCTCCCCGACTGACCAAGGTCCCCTCGCAGGTAACACGGCCAGGTACCGCCGGAGACCCTGTTGGGAAGAGGAGCCCGCGGTGGTCCGGGGCCCGGCAGTCGGCGGCCCGAGCGGCGCCAGGGCTCCTGGCGCGCTCAGCTGATCAGCACCCTCGCCCAGGCCTCCTCCGCCGGGACGAAGATGTGCTCGAGGACCCCGGGGGCGAGCAGCACGATGGCGAGCAGGACGAACATCGAGTAGCGCCGGATGCGCCACCAGGTCTCGAAG
>JAKARG010000067.1 GCA_021819345.1 Actinomycetes bacterium
GAGGTCGGCGGCGGGGGTGTCGTCGATCCGGGGGTCGGTGCGGCCCGTGGGGCGAGTGTTGGTGCGGGTCCTGGCGGCGCCGATGTCGGTGGTGCACGGGCAGCGGTGGGTGCGGTGGAGTGGTGGGCGGCCGACTCCCGCTACCGGGTGGAGCGCAGCGTCAACCCCGAGGCCCGGGCTGGCTCGCGGGTGGAGCTGCGGGTTCCGAGGAGGGGCGAGAAGAAGGCTCTGATGGAGATGGTCGTGGATAACGCCCGGGAAGAGCTGGCCCGTCACCGGCTCCGCCGGGCGTCGGACCACAACTCGAGGGCGCGAGCGCTGAACGCCCTCCAAGAGGCGCTCGACCTGCCCGTCGCACCCCTGCGGATCGAGTGCTACGACATGAGCCACCTGCAGGGCAGCGACTACGTGGGGTCGATGGTCGTGATGGAGGACGGCATCGCCCGCCCCTCGGAGTACCGGCGCTTCAAGGTCCGCACCGTCGAGGGCAGCGACGACTACGCGGCGATGGAGGAGGTCCTCGGGCGGAGGCTCGCTGCCTACCTGGAGGACAGGGACAAGCCGGTCGAGGACCGCAAGCGCCGCTTTGCCTATCCACCCCAGCTGCTGCTCGTCGACGGCGGCAAGGGCCAGCTCGGAGTGGCGGAGGCGGTCGTCGGCCGGCTCGGCCTGGCAGCGGAGATCCCGGTTGCCGCACTGGCCAAGCAGTTCGAGGAGGTCTACCGGCCGGGAAGGGCCGAACCGCTGCGGATACCCCGCTCATCCGAGGCGCTGTACCTGTTGCAGCAGGTTCGCGACGAGGCGCACCGCTTCGCGATCGCCTACCACCGCAGCCTGCGCGCCAAGCGGGTGACCACCTCCTCCCTCGACGGCATCCCCGGTCTCGGACCGGCTCGACGCCGGCGCCTCGTCTCGGAGCTGGGTGGGGTCAAGGCCACCAAGGGAGCGTCGCTCGAGGACCTCCGAGCCCTTCCCTGGCTACCCGAGGCGGTGGCGATCGCCACCTTCCGAGCGCTCCACCCCGAGGAGTGACGTGTCGGCTCGCGGCGTGACGGGCCGGCCCACGGCTTGGTGCCCGGGTCGGCTCCCGGGCTTGGTGCCCGGGTCGGCTCCGGGCGTGGTGCCCGCGTCGCCGGCCCGACCCAGCGCCTGCACGCCGGCCCCTCAGCCGGCTGCCGCCTCGAGGGCGAGGGCGCGGCGTACCTCGCCGATGATCCGCGACCCTTCGCCGACCACGTCCCGCCAGGAGTAGACGAGGACCAGCAGTCCCGACATCCCGAGATCGTTGCGCCGACGGGCATCGTGGGCCATCTGCTCCGGCGACCAGTGGAAGCTGAAGCCGTCGACCTCCACGAACACGCGCTCGGAGAGCTGAACGTCGAGCCGGTAGCAGCCACTGCTACCGGCGCGGACCTCGACACCGAGTGGCACGATCCCCGCACTGGCCAGGAGGAAGAGGAGCCGACGCTCCAGAGCGCTCGGCTCGGGTGCTCCGCTGAACCCCCGCCGTCGGAGCGCCGCCCGCAGCGTCGCCGGCCCGCGACGACCACGGCCGCCGAGTCGACCGACCTCGGCTTCGAGCGCCGGCACCGACACCAGGCGGGAGCAGATCGCGGTGTCGACCAGCGAGTCCAGGTCCGCCTCGCCGAGCTCGCCCGCAAGGTCGACGAGGGTCCGAAGCGGATCGGTGCATGCGAACCCACGCCGCTCGCAGCGGCGGGGTGACGGTGGTGCCGGCCGGTGCACCTTCGCGCCGAGCACCCGGGCAGGTCCGGATCGCTCGACGCTCAGCTCTGGCACGTCGGGTGCTGAGGTCATGCCCCAGAGCCATGCGGCCGAGGAGTGCGAAGCGACCGCAGAGGGTCCTCCCCTGCGCAGGGCGATCTCCAGGCGCTGCTCCGGGCAGTCGGGCACCGCCCGGCTCCGAACGAGCCCGCCGGGGAGGGCTTCCCACTCCCCTCGCTCCACCCGAGTTGCGACCTGGGCCCGGTCGATCCCGAGTGCCCGTAGCTCCCATCGGCTCACGACTCCGTGGTGCCGGCGGAACCTGGCTTGGAGCTCTTTGACGTCCTGTGTCTGTCTCACAGTACTTGATGTTATCAGCACCTTTTCCATACTATTCCCATCACGGGCCCTGGCCTAGAGATCCGTCGTGGTGGTCCGCAGGGTCCAGCCGGGCACGGCTAGACGCCGCTGGGCAGCCCGCCGGCGAGTGGCCCGACCCCGCCGGCGCGGAGGCCCGGGCCCGCCGCCTGGGTGGCCCGACCCCGCCCTGGTGGCCCGACCTCGCCTGGGTGGCCCGACCCCGCGGCGGGCGAATTGTCCGCCCAGGCGGGTGAACTGGGCGCGCTCTCGCAACCTCGGCGCGCAATCGGGGCCAAAACCCCGCGCTACTGCACCCAGCTCCGTCTTCCGCGCCCGGCTCACCCAGTTCGGGGACCCGAGGGCCAGGACCGGGGGGGCGCAGGGCCAGGGCCGGAGGACCGATGGCTGCGGCGCCGAGGGCCGTAGGGCTGCAGGGCCGAGGGCCGCAGGGCCATAGGGCCACAGGAACTGGAGGCAGCAGGGAACCCGACCGAGACCCCGCAGTCGCCGTCTCTCGGGATCGCATGACCGTAGGATCGAACCCATGCCCGGTGACAGCTCCCCGGCGGTGCACCTCCCGCCGGAGGTGGCGCAGCTGTGGGAGGCCAATGCGGCGTGGTGGACCGAGCAGTTCACCGAGGGGGCCGACCCCGAGTACGCCGAGCAGATCCTGCCGACCGTGGCCCGCCACCTCGCCGGAGCCCGGCGAGTGCTCGACGTCGGCTGCGGCGAGGGCCAGGTCTCCCGGCTGGCCGCTCGACTGGAAGGGGTCGACCTGAGCGTCGGCGTCGACCCGACCTGGCAGATGCTCCAGGTGGCCCGGCGTCGAGCGGGGACGACCGGCATCGTGCAGGGCGGAGCTGCGGCACTACCGCTACGGGACGCCTCGGTGGATGCCGTGGTCGCCTGCTTGGTCTTCGAGCACGTCGAGGCCGTCGACGAGGCCATCGCCGAGGTCGGGAGGGTGCTCAGCCCCGGTGGCCGCTTCGTGTTCCTCCTCAACCACCCCCTCCTCCAGGTACCGGAATCCGGCTGGATCGACGACACCATCCTCGGTGAGCAGTACTGGCGCATCGGTGCCTACCTGAGGGAGGACCACCGGGTCGAGGAAGTGGCGAAGAACGTGTGGGTACCCTTCATCCACCGGCCCCTATCCCGCTACGTGGCTGCGATCGTCTCCGCCGGAATGGTGGTCACCGGGATGGAGGAGCCGGCCCCGCCTGCAGGCTTCCTGGCGCTCGCCTCGGAGTACGTGGACGCCGCCACGATCCCCCGTCTGCTCGTCCTGCGGTCCGAGAAGCTGCGCACCTGACCCGGCGGCCGGCGGCTGCACGGCCGGCGGCTGCACGACCCCGCCGCCCCGAACCCCGGGCTGGCACAATGCCGGAGTGGTCGAGTACCTGATCATCACCGGGCTCTCGGGGGCCGGCAGGTCCCAGGCGGGCGCCACCCTCGAGGACCTCGGTTGGTTCGTGATCGACAACATGCCCACCGAGCTCATCACCAAGGTCGCCGAGCTGACCTCCCGACCGGGGTCGACCACGGGTCGGGTCGCTCTCGTGGTGGGACGGGATGCCACCCAACTGGAGCAGCTGCAGGCTGCCGTGACCCAGCTCCGCCTCGACGGGGTGCGGGTGAGGGTGCTCTACCTGGAAGCCAGCGATGAGGTCCTCGTCCAGCGCTTCGAAGGGACCCGCCGGCGCCACCCGGTAGAGCGCGACGGGGTCATCGATGCGATCGACATCGAGCGGCACCGGCTCCGGCCGGTCAGGGAGATGGCGGACCTGGTGGTCGACACGAGCGACACCAACGTGCACCAGCTCCGGGAGCGCCTGGTGGAGATGTTCTCCGACTCGACCTCGCAGACGATGAGGCTGAGGGTCCTCTCCTTCGGGTTCAAGTACGGCGTCCCGCGCGACGTGGACAGCATCCTCGACGTCCGCTTCCTGCCCAACCCCTACTGGATCGAGCCGCTGAGGCCCTTCACCGGACTCGACCAGCCGGTGCGCGACTGGGTGCTCGGCCATCCTGCGGCGGTCGAGTTCCTCGATCGGGTCGACGACCTGTTCGGCTTCCTGCTGCCCGCGTACGCCGGGGAGGCCAAGGCCTACCTGACGATCGCGCTCGGATGTACCGGGGGGAGGCACCGGTCGGTGGTCCTGGCCAACGCGCTCGCAGGACGGGTCCGGGAGAGGGGCTACGAGCCCGCCATCCACCACCGCGACATCGACCGCTGACCGATGGCCGATGACGCAGGGGCCGATGACCGCGGGCCGGGCCCATCCGGCTACGGGCGCCACGAGCCAGCCGGGCCGATGACCGCCGGGCAGGACCAGCCGGCCCCGGGCGCCGGCCCGAAGGTGACCGCAGTAGGCGGAGGCCACGGACTTTCGAGCACCCTGCGTGCGCTACGCCGCTACACCGCTCGGGTCACCGCTGTGGTCTCGGTCGCCGACGACGGAGGCTCGAGCGGCCGGCTCCGCCGGAGCACCGGGCTGCCCGCCCCCGGTGACCTGCGCCGCTGCCTGGTGGCCCTCGCCGACCCCACTTCGCTCTGGGCGCGGGCCTTCGAGCACCGCTTCGTCGGGGGAGAGCTCGACGGCCATGCCCTCGGGAACTTGGTGATCGCCGGCCTGGCGGGCGTGACCGGAGACTTCCGCTCGGCCCTGATCGAGTCCGCCCGCCTGCTCGGAGTACAGGGGCGGGTGCTGCCGGCGACCGCCGGCGGGGTGGTGCTGAAGGGCGATGTCGACGGCGTCGACGTGGTCGGCCAGGCCCGGCTGAGCAAGAGCCTCCGGCCGATCGGGGCGGTCTCGATCGTCCCGGCCGACGCTCCTGCAGACCCAGACGCCGCGGCTGCGGTCGCCGACGCCGACCAGGTGGTGCTCGGACCGGGGTCGCTATTCACGAGCGTGCTCGCCGCCTGCGTGGTCCCGGGGATCCGCGACGCGCTCTCCAGCCGGACCGAGGGGACGGTCTATGTCACCAACCTGCGCCCTCAGCTGCCGGAGACCGCCGGCATGGACGCAGCCGATCTCCTGCGTTGCGTGCTCGACCACAGGGTGGTGGTCCACGACGTGCTGGTGGACTCGGCCGCCGCACCGGCGGAGCGCGAGGCCCTGGCCACCCTGGCCACCGGCACGGGACCGAGGGTGCACTTCGCAGCGCTCGGCCGACCCGACCGCTCGGCGCACGACCCCCTGGCGCTCGGAGAGGCCCTGGCGTCGCTGGTGCCCCGCCGCCCCGGCCCGTAGGCTCTCGCTGCGGACGGTTGGACGCGGCGAGACGAGACGAGAGGACGGCGATGGCTGTACGGGTAGGGATCAACGGCTTCGGTCGGATCGGACGGAACTTCCTGCGGGCGGCGCTCGGCCGGCCCGACATCGAGGTGGTGGCCGCCAACGACGTCATGCCGACGACCACCGCGGCCCACCTCCTGCGCTACGACTCGACCCACGGGACCCTCGGCTCCCCGGTGACCGCCGGGGCCGACTCGATCACCGTCGGCGACAAGGAGATCCGGATCTTCACCGGCCAGAGCCCTGCCGAGCTGCCCTGGAAGGACCTGGGGGTCGAGGTGGTGGTCGAGTCGACCGGTCGCTACACCGACGGGGGGAAAGCCGCCGCCCACCTCGACTCAGGGGCCTCGTACGTGGTGATCTCGGCGCCGGCCACCAACGTGGACGCGACCTTCGTCGTCGGCGTCAACGACTCCACCTTCGACCCTGCTGCCCACCGGGTGGTCTCCAACGCCTCGTGCACCACCAACTGCTTCGTGCCGATGGTCAAGGTCTTAGACGACGCCTTCGGTCTGGAGAAGGGCCTGATGACTACTGTCCACGCCTTCACCAACGACCAGAACCTGCTCGACCTCGCGCACAAGGACCTCCGCCGGGCACGCGGCGCAGCGGTCAACATCGTCCCGTCCTCGACCGGCGCAGCCCGAGCGACCGGCCTGGTCCTCCAGTCGATGGTCGGCAAGCTGGACGGCTCGGCACTGCGGGTCCCGGTGAGCGACGGCTCGATCACCGACCTCACGGCCATCGTCTCCCGGGAGGTCTCGGTCGAGGAGGTCAACGCCGCCTTCGCCGAAGCGGCCTCGAGCGGCCCGCTCGCCCCGGTGCTCGCCTACACCGAGGACCCGATCGTCTCCTCCGACATCGTCGGGTCCCCGGCGAGCTGCACCTTCGACAGCCTCCTCACCATGGCGATGGGGTCGATGGTCAAGGTCTTCGGCTGGTACGACAACGAGTGGGGCTACTCCAACCGGACCGTCGACCTGGTAGCCCTCGTCGGCGCTGCGCTCCGCTGAGCCTTGCCTGCGCCGAGCATGGACCTTCCCCGCCTCGAGGATCTCCCCGACCCCGCCGGAAAGCGGGTGCTGGTCCGAGCGGACTACAACGTCCCCCTCGATGGGTCGCGGATCACCGACGACCTACGGATCCGGGCGACGCTGCCGACGCTCACCTGGCTGCTGGGCCGCGGTGCCGCCCAGGTGACCGTCTGCACCCATCTCGGTCGCCCAAAGGGCCGGGTCGACCCGCGCTACGACGTCGCACCGGTCAGGGCGCGCCTCGCCGAGCTGCTGGCCGGAGCCGGGGAGGACCCGTCGAGAGTCACCCTGGCCGACAACCTCCGCTTCGACCCGGGAGAGGAGGCCGGCGACCCCGACTTCGTCGAGCGCCTGGTCGAAGGCCAGGACCTCTACGTCGACGACGCCTTCGGCGCGGCCCACCGCGCCCATGCCTCGATCGTCGGACCGCCCCGTCACCTGCCTTCTGCGGCCGGCCGGGTCCTTGCCCGGGAGGCGGAGGTGCTCTCGTCGCTTCTCGACCACCCCGCTCGCCCGTTCGTCGCCGTCCTCGGCGGCTCGAAAGTGAGCGACAAGCTCGGGCTGATCGAGTCGCTCGCCAGCCGGGTCGACACCCTGGTGGTAGGCGGGGGCATGTGCTTCACCTTCCTCGCCGCCAGCGGTCACAGCACCGGGGCGTCGCTGCTCGAGGCGGACCGGGTGGAGGCCTGCCGCGCGCTGCTCGACTCGGGACGAGCCGTGCTGCTGCCCGGCGACCTGACCGTGCTCTCACCGGGCGGCACCTTCGGGCCGGGCCACGAGCCGACCGGCGAGGTCCGCCACGTCGGGGCGGACGTCCCCGACGGCTGGACCGGCCTCGACATCGGCCCGGGCACCGCTGCGGACTTCACCGACGCCATCGAAGGCGCGGCCACCGTGCTCTGGAACGGTCCGATGGGGGTCTTCGAGGATCCCCGCTTCGCCGCCGGGACCCGAGCGGTCGCCGAGGCGGTCGCCGCCACCCGGGGCTTCAGCGTGGTCGGTGGTGGCGACTCGGCCGCCGCGATCGCCGCCTTCGGCCTCGCCGACCGGGTGGACCACCTCTCCACCGGCGGAGGGGCGTCGCTCGAGCTGCTGGAGCACGGTGACCTCCCCGGGCTGGCCGCGCTCCGCGAGGCTGCGGCCCGCGCGGCCCAGAAGGGGGGCCCGAAGCCGCCGGATGGCAGCGAGAGCGACGGAGCCGCCGGCGAGAGGGGCAGCAGCGCCGGTGAGCACGCCAACGCCGGAGAGCAGGGCCGCACCGCCGGCGGCCCCGGGGCCGCGGCCACGCCGGCGAGGGGCGGGCGCGGGTGAGCCCCGCCAGGGACCAGAGCCCCCAGGGACGCCGGCGCCCGCTGGTGTCGGGCAACTGGAAGATGAACTTCACCCACCTGGAGGCGATCCAGGTCATCCAGAAGCTCTCCTACGCCCTCGACCGGGGCCCGCTCGCGACCGTCGAGGTGAGCGTGCATCCGGCGTTCACCGCCCTCCGCTCGGTCCAGACCGTCCTCGACGCCGACGAGATCCCCGTGGCCCTCGGTGCCCAGGACGTCCACTGGGAGGACAAGGGACCCTGGACCGGCGAGGTGAGCCCTCCGATGCTCGCCAAGCTCGGCGTCCGCTACGTCATCGTCGGGCACTCGGAGCGCCGGCAGCGCCTCGGGGAGACCGACGAGCAGGTGTCGATGAAGCTGCGGGCGACCCTGCGAGCCGGGATGACCCCGATCTGCTGCGTGGGCGAGACCGCCGAGCAGCGCGACGCCGGCGAGACCGACCAGGTGGTCCTCGGTCAGCTCGGCTCGGCCCTCGAAGGCGTCGCGCCGGCCGAGGTCGCCACCATGGTGGTCGCCTACGAGCCGATCTGGGCGATCGGCACCGGCCGGACCGCCACGCCCGGAGACGCCGGGCAGGTCTGCGCCACCCTCCGCCGGGAAGTGGGGGAGCGGTGGGGAGCCGAGGCCGCTGCCGGCATCCGGATCCTCTACGGCGGGTCGGTGGACGAGCGCAATGCGGCCAGCCTGCTCGCCGGCGACGACGTCGACGGCGCCCTGGTCGGCGGGGCGAGCCTCGACCCGGTGGCCTTCGCCGCGATCGCCGCCGCCGCAGCAGCAGCGACAGCGTGAGCGCAGCCGGCTCCTGAGCCCAGCCCAGCTCAGCTCAGCTACCGGCCGGCGGGCCCAGCCCAGCGTGGCGGTACCGCTCCGCCAGCACGCCCGCCGGCGCCGGGCTCCCCAGCACGCCCGCCGGCGCCGGGGAGCGACCCACCCGCGCCCAACAACCTTCGGTGAACGCCTAGTGTCGGCCACGTGGACCCCGCTGGTTACCGGCGTGTTACAACTGTTCCAAAGATGGCCGCGAAGCAAAGCACCTGTCTCGAAAGTCGGGACAGGTGGTGCTATCGTGACCTTCGACACCCGGCAGGGTGGACGGAACCAGACCGATCCGAACCAGTCGAAGGAGGATGTGCAGCTTGCTGACGGCGGTGATCATCGTATTACAGGTCCTCGTCTCGGCGGCGCTGATTTTCCTCGTCCTGCTCCACAGCGGCAAGGGGGGAGGGCTCTCGGACATGTTCGGGGGCTCGGTCGGCTCGACGGCGGCAGGATCGACCGTCGCCGAGCGCAACCTCGACCGGGCGACGGTCGCCTGTGCGGTCGTCTTCGCCTTCACCACCACGATCCTTGCGATCAGGTTGCAATAGGCACGACACAGTGAAGTTGCAGTAGGCGGGCAGTAGTGCGGACACAGATTGCGGGGAACGACCCACCGGCTGCTACGGCTCCGGTGACGCACCCCGATCCTCGGAGGCCACCGACATCGGGGCTCCGGTAGTTGGCAACTAGAAGGTCAACCGTGCCGCCGGCCGGTTGGGAGACAAGGAGGGTCTCGATCAGTGGCTAGTTACGATGGGCAGTCCCTGCCCGAGCCCGGGGTGCAAGCTCCCCGGAGCTCGAGGCGCAGATCTCGCTGGATGACCGCAGGGGCGGTCGCCGGCGGCCTCGCCCTGGCGCTCAGCGCCTGCGGCTCCACCTCGGCCAGCGCAGCCAAGACGGCCAGCACCAAGAAGGTGAGCTCGGCAACCAAGACGGCCAACAAGACCACGGCTGCGCTCAAGGGCCTCTACGGGACCCTGCCCAAGGTCGGCACCCCGAAGAGCGGTGGCACGATCACCGTCGGCGAGCTCAAGGGCGCCACCCCGACCTACGCGATGCCGATCGTCCCTGGCGCCGACTCGAGCGTCTACACGATCGACGACTACATCGACATGTACAACACCCCGCTGTACTGGGCGCCCGTCGGGGCCACCGAGACGATCGACCAGCCGCTCAGCCTCGCCGAGCTGCCGGTCTTCAGCAACGGAAACAAGACGATCACCATCAGGATCAAGCCCTGGAAGTGGTCCAACGGCACCCCGATCACCGCAGAGAACGTGGTCGAGTACATCGACATCCTGAAGGCTGCGGTCGCCGAGAGCGCCGCCAACTACGGCAACTTCTCGCCGGGCTACTTCCCGCAGAACGTGGCCAGCGCCACCGCCAGCGGCCAGGTCCTCACCCTGCACCTGACCAAGGCCTACAACCCGACCTACTACACCGACGACCAGCTCGACCTGCTCAACGCCCTGCCGCCGCAGTGGGCGATCACCTCGACCGGGGGCAAGCCGGTCGACTTCGCCAACCCGGCCGAGGCCAAGCTGATCTACAACTACCTGAACAAGCAGGGCTCGGACGTGGCGACCTTCGGGACCAACCCGCTGTGGAAGATCTCCGACGGCCCGATGATCCCCTCGTCGTTCAACGCCACCACCGGTGGCTTCACCATGGTCCCCAACACCCACTACTCCGGCCCGCAGAAGGTGCGCTTCGCCAAGCTGGACGCCCTCGTCTACACCTCGGTGCAGGCTGAGTTTAACAACCTGGAGGCCGGCAACCTCGACATGGGAGGCGTCGACTTCTCCGACCTGCCGAGCGTGGGGCGGATCAAGGGCAGCTACGCGGTCTACGGCCTGCCGGACTTCGGCTTCAGCTACGCGGCGTTCAACTTCGCCGACAAGACCGGGGACTTCAACCACATCATCTCCCAGCTCTACATCCGCCAGGCGCTGGCGCACCTGGTCGACCAGCCGGGCTACATCCGGGGCTTCTACAAGGGGGCTGCCGGCGCCGACTACGGGCCCATCCCGGCCATCCCGGCGAGCCCCTACGCACCGGCGAGCGCCACGAGCACGCCTTATCCCTACAGCACCGCGACCGCGGCGAGCATCCTGCGGGCGCACGGGTGGAAGGTCGTGCGCAACGGCCAGACCACCTGTGCCAAGGCGGGTACCGCCGCCGACGAGTGCGGGGCGGGCATCCCGGTCGGGACCAAGCTGGCGTTC
>JAKARG010000068.1:0-8250 GCA_021819345.1 Actinomycetes bacterium
GATCATCACCGGAGAGGATGCCCGTCCCGGCGACACCCGACGCATCACCGAGTGGGTCGCAGAGCGCCACCCCGGGCTCGCAGTGGAGATCCACTCCGGGGGCCAGCCGCTCTACCCCTACCTGCTGGGCGTGGAGTGATCCGGCCCCGTCCCAGGGGCGCCGGGTGAGCCCTCGGCACCTACCGGGAGTGGAGTGAGCAGCCTCGGCGACCTGGCATCCATCGGGGTCGAGAGCCTGTCGAGCGTCTCGGCCAGCCGTGCCGACCGGTTGGCGGAGATGGGGATCGAGACGGTGCTCGACCTCGTCACCCACTACCCCCGCCGCTACGTCGACCGGACCAACCAGGCGAGCATCGACGGCCTGGTCGAGGGGCAGGAGGCGACGGTGCTCGCCACGGTCCGGAGGGTCTCCACCCGGCCGACGAGGGGCCGCCGGGCGATGGTCGAGGTCGACCTGTTCGACGGGCGGGGCTATCTCCACCTCGTGTTCTTCAACCAGCCGTGGCGGGCCAAGCAGCTGCGCGAGGGTGCCGAGGTGGTCGTGTGGGGAAGGGTCGAGCGCTACCGGGGGCGGAGGCAGATGACCAACCCGCTGGTCGACTCGGTGGGCGACCAGACCGGGCGGATCGTGGCGGTCTACCCGCAGTCGGAGAAGGCAGGGCTCGCCAGCTGGCAGATCGCCGACAACGTCGAGGAGGCCCTCGGCCGGTACTGCGCAGGGCTCACCGACCCGCTCCCCGCAGCCATCCGCGAGCGCGAGCGCCTCGCCGAGCGGGCCTGGTCGCTCCGGGCCACGCACCGACCCGAGACCGAGGCGGACTACCACGCCGGACGTCGGCGCCTCGGCTTCGACGAGCTGCTCCGCCTCCAGCTGGTGCTCGTGATGCGCAAGCGGGCTACCGAGCGCCACGCCCGGGGCATCCGGCACTCGAGCGCAGGGCACCTCGTCGACCGCTTCCTCACCGGGCTGCCCTTTCCCCTCACTACTGCCCAGCGGCGCGCCATCGAGGAGATCCGCGCCGACCTCGCCGGCCCCTGCCCGATGCACCGCCTGCTCCAGGGCGACGTGGGCTCGGGGAAGACCCTCGTAGCACTGGTTGCGATGCTGATCGGGGTCGAAGGCGGTCACCAGGCAGCGCTGATGGCGCCCACCGAGGTCCTCGCCGAGCAGCACCGCGCCAACCTCGCCGCCCTCGTGGCCGGCTTGGAGCTCGACGGGCGCCGAGACGGGTTGCTCGGGCGCAGGGAGGTGTCGGTCGGGCTCCTCACCAACCGGACCACCGCAGCGGCCCGCAAGAGGTTGCAGGCTGCGCTCGCCGCCGGGACCGTGGACATCCTCGTCGGCACCCACGCCTTGCTGTCCGAGACGGTCGACTTCGCCGACCTCGGGGTGGTGGTGATCGACGAGCAGCACCGCTTCGGGGTCGAGCAGCGAGCGGTCCTGCGGGACAAGGGAGCCGGCGGGCTGGTGCCCGACGTGCTGGTGATGACCGCGACCCCGATCCCGCGGACCGCGGCGATGACCGTCTTCGGGGACCTCGACACCACCGTCCTCGACGAGATGCCGCCGGGGAGGACCCCGGTGACCACCTCTTGGGCTCGTGGCGAGCTCGAGGAGGCGGCTGCGTGGGAGCGCGTGCGCGCCGAGGTCGCCGCCGGGCACCAGGCCTACGTGGTCTGCCCCCTGGTCGAGGGCTCCGAGAAGGTGGTGGCCCGCTCGGCCACCGCCGAGCACCAGCGTCTCTCCGAAGGCGAGCTCGCCGGGCTGCGGGTCGGCCTGCTGCACGGACAGCTCGCGGCGAGCGAGAAGGACGCGGTCATGGAGGCCTACCGCCTCGGGCAGCTCGACGTGCTCGTCGCCACGACGGTGGTCGAGGTCGGCGTCGACGTGGCGAACGCGACGGTCATGGTGATCGAGGACGCAGGTCGTTTCGGGATGGCCCAGCTCCACCAGCTGCGGGGGAGGGTGGGCCGGGGAGCGGAGCGGTCCTGGTGCTTCCTTCTCGGCGAGGGCTCCGGCGAGGACGGCCCCCGCCGGCTGCAGGCGCTTGTCGACAGCTCCGACGGCTTCGAGCTCGCCGAGATCGACCTCGACCTGCGCGGAGAGGGGACGATCCTCGGGACCCGCCAGAAGGGCGTCAGCGACTTGAAGCTCGCATCGCTCCGCCGGCACAAGAAGACCGTCGCCCTGGCTCGTCGGGTCGCCTTCGAGCTGGTCGACGAGGACGCCACCTTGTCCTCCCATCCCGAGCTGGCCGAGGAGCTGCGCCTGCTCGTCGATCCCGAGGAGCGCGAGTACCTGTTCAAGAGCTGAGCCCAGGGCACCTCCAGGGTGGCTGTCGGCCAAAACCTGACCAATCTGGTAAGCTTTCGCGGACATCGGTCGAGCGAGGGGACGGACAGCGATGCGCCAGGATGCCCGAGGTTTCGAGACCCGACAGATCCATGCGGGCGCGGCTCCCGACCCGACGACGGGCGCGCGGGCGACGCCGATCTACCAGACGACGAGCTTCGCCTTCCGCGACACCGACCACGCGGCGGCGCTGTTCGCCCTGGCCGAGCCGGGCAACATCTACACCCGGATCATGAACCCGACCCAGGCGGTCTTCGAGGAGCGGGTCGCCAGCTTGGAGGGCGGCGTCGGGGCACTGGCGACCGCCAGCGGGCAGGCGGCCGAGACCCTGTCGATCCTCACCCTGACCCAGGCAGGAGGCCACGTGGTGGCCTCGGCGTCCCTCTACGGCGGCACCTACACGCTCCTGCGCCACACCCTTGCGAAGATGGGCCTGGCGGTCAGCTTCATCGAGGACCCCGACGACCTCGACGCCTGGGCGGCGGCCGTCCGCCCCGAGACGGCCGCCTTCTACGGCGAGACGATCGGCAACCCCAAGGGCGACATCCTCGACATCCCCGGCGTCGCCCGTGTCGCCCACGACCACGACGTGCCGCTCGTCGTCGACAACACCCTGGCGAGCCCCTATCTCTGCCAGCCCCTGGCGCACGGCGCGGACATCGTGGTGCACTCGGCGACGAAGTTCATCGGCGGCCACGGCACGGCCATCGGCGGGGTGCTCGTCGACGGCGGGAGCTTCGACTTCGGGGCGAGCGGACGTCACCCGGGCTTCACCGAGCCGGACCCGAGCTACCACGGCCTCGAGTACTGGAAGGCGCTCGGCCCCGGCGCCTACGTCGCCAAGGCCCGGGTCCAAGGGATGCGGGACATCGGCATGGCGGTCTCTCCCTTCAATGCCTTCCTGTTCATCCAGGGCCTCGAGACGCTCAGCCTGCGCATGGAGCGCCACGTGGCCAACGCCCAGGCGGTGGCGTCCTGGCTCGAGGGGCGCGACGAGGTGACGTGGGTCGCGTACCCGGGCCTCGGTTCCTCGCCTTGGCATGCCCGGGCTCGGGAGCTGCTGCCCCGCGGCGCCGGCTCGATCCTGTCCTTCGGCATCGCCGGCGGCGCCGAGGCGGGCCGCCGCTTCGTGGAGGCCCTGGAGCTGCACAGCCATCTCGCCAACGTGGGCGACGTGCGCAGCCTGGTGATCCACCCGGCTACGACGACCCACTCGCAGCTGAGCGCGCAGGAGCAGGCGGCGGCCGGGGTGACCCCGGAGCTGGTGCGCCTCTCGGTCGGGCTGGAGACGATCGACGACATCCTCGCCGACCTCGACGCCGGCTTCCGGGCAGCGAAGCCCTGAGCACTGCGGTAGTCCCCGTGCTCCCGCCGTCGAGCGGGACGCCGCAGCGCGGCGATCCCCCCGGGGATCGCCGCTTCGTCACCCTCTTCGCCGAGCGGCCGTTGCGCTTGGAGGGTGGCGGCTCGCTCGGGCCGGTGACCGTGGCCTACGAGACCTGGGGCCAGCGAGCCCCCGGGGACTCCAACGCCGTGCTGGTCTGCCACGCCCTGACCGGGGACAGCCACCTGAGCGGCCCGGCGGGGCCGGGGCACCCGACCGCCGGCTGGTGGGACGGGCTCGTCAGCGCGGGCGCCGCCCTGGACGAACGTCGCTGGTGGGTCGTCTGCCCCAACGTGCTCGGTGGTTGCAGAGGGACCACCGGACCGGCGGCTCCCGCTCCCGACGGACGACCATGGGGGGCGCGCTTCCCAGCCCTCACCATCCGCGACCAGGTGGCGGTCGAGGTCGCCCTGGCCGACGCCCTCGGGGTCGGTCGGTGGAGGGCAGTGGTCGGCGGGTCGATGGGCGGCATGCGCGCCCTCGAGTGGGCCGTCGCCCACCCCGACCGGGTGGCGCGCGCCGTGGTGCTCGCCTGCGGCGCGCGGGCCACCGCCGAGCAGATCGCGCTCTCCGCTCTGCAGGCCCAGGCCATCCGGCTGGACCCGGCCTTCGCCGGCGGCGACTACTACGGTGCCCCCGCCGGTGAGGGGCCGTGGCGGGGGCTCGGCCTCGCTCGGCGCCTCGGGCACCTCTCCTACCGCAGCGAGCCCGAGCTCGACCACCGCTTCGGCCACCGGCCGCAGGCCGGCGAGGAGCCGCTCGCCGGTGGCCGGTACGCGATCGAGAGCTACCTCGACCACCACGCGGCCAAGCTCGCCCGCCGCTTCGACGCCAACAGCTATCTGGTGCTCAGCCGGGCCATGGACCACCACGACGTCGGGCGCGGCCGCGGCGGGGTGGCCGCCGCCCTCCGGCGGGTACGGGCGACGGCCACCGTGGTCGGCGTCGACAGCGACCGGCTCTACCCACTGCGTCTCCAGCGCGACCTCGTCGCCGCCCTCCCGGCAGCCCGGCCCCTGGAGGTGGTCCACTCCGAGGTGGGCCACGACGGCTTCCTCGTCGAGACCGAGCAGGTGGACCGCATCATCGCCGCCGCCCTCGAGGCCTGAGGCGCCGGTCCGGGCGGGCAGGCCCGCCTTGGTCCGGGAGCGACCGTCGAGGAGCCCTGCTGGGCCGAGCCGTGATCGGGGGCTCGTGCCGGCTCGCTCGGTGCCGGCTCGCTCGGTGCCGTCGCACCCCGTTCGGGCCCGCTCGGTTCGAGCCCGCTCGGTTCGAGCCCGCTCGGTTCGAGCCCGCTCGGTTCGAGCCCGCTCGGTTCGAGCCCGCTCCTGATGGAACGTTACAATAGAGTATGGCGGGCAGGGTTCCGCCGGGCAGACGATCCGGCGAGGAGGAGGAGGCGTGGTGCTATCCGCAGAGCAGGTCGAGGCCTTCGGCAGGGACGGCTTCGTGGCCGGATCGGTGGTGCTCGGCGAGGAGCGGGTCGAGGAGCTGCGAGCCGAGCTCGACCGGGTCATCGCGGAGCGCGATCGCCGCGATGTCGCCCAGCCGGTACAGCTCGGCAACCTCGGTGGGCGGGAGGACTCCCCGGTCTGGCAGGTGGTCGACATCTGGCAGGCGAGCCCGGCGTTCCGGGAGCACCTCTACGAGGAGCAGATCGTCGAGGAGGTCGCACAACTGACCGGCGCGGACCAGCTCCGGGTCTGGCACGACCAGATCCAGTACAAGCCCGCCCACCACGGGGGGGTCAACGGTTGGCACCAGGACGCCCCCCTATGGCCGCCGATCGAGCCCCCGACCCAGGTGACCGCCTGGGTCGCGCTCGACGAGGTCGACGAGACCAACGGGTGCATGCGGATGGTCCCCGGCTCCCATGCCTGGGGGGACCACATGGCCTGGCTCGGCTCGCTCGACGGCTTGGACCTGCCGGCGAGCTTCGAGGACCACCAGGTATCGGTGGAGCTGCGGCCGGTGCGCAAGGGGGCGGTCCACTACCACCACTCGCTCACCTGGCATGCGTCGCACGCCAACTCGAGCGACCGGCCGCGCCGAGCGATCGCAGTGCACTACATGACCGGCGCAACCCGCTTCGCCGCCCAGGGAGGGGAGCACGTGATGAGGCCCTTCATCACCGTCGCCGACGGCGAGGTCGTAGCGGGCGAGCACTTCCCGCTGGTCTACGGCGGCTCGCCGGTCCCGCCGGCCGAGCGAAGGTAGCTTCGCGAAGCGGCACCCGTCGGGTCGGCCGTGATCCGGGGAGCCCCGGCTCCACACCCTTAGGAGGCACACATGACCACGACCGAGGGCGTGGCCACATCGGAGCCGCCGGTGACCGGCGCGCAGGACCAGCACCCCAACCCCCTGGTGAGGGCGCTCAACTCCGTGCCCCGCCTGCTCGCTTCGAAGCTCCACGTGCTGTTCCTCTTCGGACTCGGGGTGTTCCTCGTGGTCCTCCCCTTGGTGGGGGTGACGGTCTCGGCCAAGGCCGAGCTGATCGGGGGCAACTACACCAACGTGACCTCCGACCTCGGCGCCTGCATCGCGGCTGGCGGTACCGTCCACCTGGTCCGACGGCACCGGGCCCACCAGCGGGAGCTGGCCGACCTGCACGACAAGGTCGACTCGTTGCTCGCAGCAGTTCGCAGCCAGGCTCCGCCCGCCCGGCCCGAGGGTCACGGACCGGCCAGTTAGTCAGGGCCGGCCAGCCGCCCGGCCCGTCGCCCGGCCACCCGGCCGCCCGGCCCGGAGGGAGGACCCCGCCGCTATCAACCGCCGGCGTCGGGGAGGAGCAGGTCCCAGCGGTCCCAGCAGTCCGAGCAGCGGTACACGGCGAGGTCGCCGGGCCGGGGCGGGTCTTCGTCGGACCAGGTGGTGAGAAGGTGAGCGGTGCCGCCGCAGTCGACGCAGGTGATGGTCGGCTCGGGGGTCAAGGTCGCTCCCCGGGTAGCTTGCCCGGCATGCGGGTCGTGGCCGGGGTGGCAAGGGGTCGGCGCCTACGGGCTCCTCCGGGGCGAGAGACCCGCCCGACGAGCGATCGGGTGCGAGAAGCGATGTTCTCCATGATCGACAGCATGGGGGGTGTCGAGGGCGCGGCGGTGGTGGACCTGTTCGCCGGAAGTGGCGCCCTCGGCATCGAAGCGCTCTCCAGGGGGGCGGCGAAGGTCCTGCTGGTGGATCGCTCACCGGCCGCAACCTCCGCGATCCGGGCCAACCTCGTCGCCATCGGGACGCTCCCCGGGTCGGCGACCGTCGTCTGCGGGGATGCGCTCGGTTGGGCTTCGGGACCGCAACCGGCCGAGGGTTGGGACCTGGTCCTGGCGGACCCGCCTTATTCGTGGCGGTCCTGGCCGGCGCTGCTCGGCGCTCTCGCCGCCTCGACCAGGACGGTGGTGGCCGAGTCGAGCAACCATCTGGAGCCGGCCCCGGGATGGCGGAGCGTCAAGGAGCGGGAGTACGGCACTACCGTGGTCACGATCCTGGAGACGACCGAAGGAGGTGGTGAGTGAGGACCGCGCTGTTCCCGGGCACGTTCGACCCGTTCCACAATGGTCACCTCGAGATCGTCGAGACCGCTGCCAAGCTGTTCGACCATCTGGTGGTGGCGCCGATGCGCAACCCCCAGAAGGGGTCCCCGCTGTTCACCCTCGACGAGCGCAAGGAGATGATCGCCGACGCGGTCGCCCACCTACCGAACGTCACGCTCGCCAGCTTCTCCAGCCTCGTCGTCGATCTCGCCCGGGAGGTGGGCGCAGACGTGATCGTGAAGGGGCTGCGCGTGGTGTCGGACTTCGAGTCGGAGCTGCAGCAGGCCCAGATGAACAAGGCCGTCTCGGGCTACGAGACGCTGTTCATCCCTTGCTCCGGCGAGTCGACCTTCATCGCCTCCAAGTACGTCCGGGACTTTGCCCATTACGGGGGGGCCGACAGGATCGGCTCGATGGTCCCCGAGCCGGTGCTCAAGATGCTCGGGTCGAAGTTCCCAGGGTCGGGTCGGCGGTGAGCGCCTACGATCTCCACGACGGCCCTGATTCCGAGGCCCTCGTCCGACGGGTGATCGAGATCATCGAGTCGACCCGCACCCTCCCACTTTCGTCCTCGGTGAAGCTCGACAACCGTGAGGAGGTCCTCGAGCTGCTGGAGGAGGCCCTCGCCCGCCTTCCCGAGGACCTGCGGCAGGCCAGGTGGATGCTGAAAGAGCGTGACGAGCACCTGGCGAAGATGCGGCGGGAGGGCGAGGAGATCCTCCAGGCGGCCCGGCTCCGAGCGGAGGGGATGGTGCAGCGGACCGAGATCGTGCGCGAGGCTCAGCACACGGCCCGGGAGGTGGTCGAGCGGGCGCGCGACGAGGCCCGCCGCCTCCGCCTCGAGTCGGAGGACTACGCAGACCAGAAGCTCGCTGCCTTCGAGATCGTCCTCGAGCGCACCATGAAGACGGTGTCTGCGGGCCGCCAGAAGCTTGCTGCGGCCTCGGGTCCGACGGCAGGGGGGACCCTCGGCAACGGAGAGCGGGCCG
>JAKARG010000068.1:8260-10758 GCA_021819345.1 Actinomycetes bacterium
GGGTACGGTCTTTGTAGCAGCCAGACCGACCGACGAGACGATCGTGGCCGCAGATGCCTTCTTCGACCAGGACCGCTCCGGTTGAGCACTCCTCGGCCGGGACCGCATCGGTCGCGATGAGCCCCAGCCCGTGGATGGTGCCGGTGACGGCCCTGCGCCGCAACGTCGGCGCACGGCGGATGGAGCGGCGCTCGGGCCGGCTCGGCGAGATCCGGGTGGTGGACACCTCGGTTCGAGACGGCGGCGCGGCGACCGTCGAGGTGGTGCTCACGGTGGTGCTTGGGGGGATCGAGGTCGCCGGAACGGTCGGCGCCCGCTGGGAGAGCTCCTGCAGGCGCTGCCTGAGACCCCTCCAGGGCACGGTTGAGTGCCCGGTGAGGGAGCTGTACCGACCCGCAGGCGAAGACGACGAGGAGACCTACGCCCTCGGGGCCGACCAGCTCGACCTCGAGCCGCTCGCCCGGGACGCCCTGCTGCTCGCGCTGCCGCTCGCGCCGCTCTGCAGCGACGACTGCCAGGGCCTCTGCCCGCTCTGTGGCGCCGAGCGCGCCGGAGCCCCGTGCGGCTGTGATCCCGTGGGGGGCGACCCGCGCTGGGCCCCGCTCCAGGCCCTGGTGTCCGGCGCCTGGCCGGAGCCGGCGGGTGCCGCCGAGCCGGCGGCGGCTGCTGCAGAGAGCGCCCCGCCCTCCGACCTCCGGTCGCCGAGCCACCCGAGCCACCCGAGCGACCCGAGCGACCCGAGCGACCCGAGCGACCCGAGCGACTAACATCACGCAGTCTGCGCCACCTCACGGGCGCCCCGACCGAGCGAGAAAGCCCGCCTCCTCCCGACATGGCCGTACCCAAGAAGAAGACCTCGAAGGCCAAGACCCGCAGCCGCCGGGCGAGCAACTGGACGCTCGACGCGCCGGCCCGCAGCATCTGTCCCCGCTGCCACCAGGTCAAGGTCCCCCACGTCGTGTGCCCAACCTGTGGCTGGTACAAGGGGCGCCAAGCCCTCGACGTCGGCTGACAGCGACTTGAGCAACCGCTCGAGTGCCGTGGCGGTCGACGCCATGGGCGGTGACCTCGGACCCGAGGAGGTGGTCGCCGGAGCCCGCCTGGCGGCCTCCGAGCTCGGAGTCGAGGTCGTCTTGGTGGGCGACCCGGAGCGGATCGGGGATGCCGGGGGCTTGGCGGTGATCGCCGCCAGCGAGGTGATCGAGATGCACGACGATCCGGCCGCCGCAGTCCGGACCAAGCGCGACTCGTCGCTCGTGCGGACCGCAGAAGCAGTGCGCGACGGGCGCGCCGGCGCGATGGTCAGCGCAGGCAACACGGGGGCCACCATGGTCTCGGCCCTGCTTCGCATGGGGCGGATCAAGGGGGTCAGCCGGCCAGCCATCGCCACCCCGATCCCCGTGCCCGGGTCCACCCCGACGGTGGTGCTCGACGCCGGGGCCAACGCCGAGTGCAGCCCGGCGTGGCTCGTGCAGTTCGCCCAGATGGGCGCAGCCTTCTCCAGGCAGCGCTTCGGGATCCCCGAGCCCCGCGTGGGGCTGCTGTCGATCGGCGAGGAGCCGAGCAAGGGGACCCCGCTCGTCAAGGAGGCGCACTGCCTGCTCGCCGGTGGGGCTGCCGGCCCGGAGGTGCACTTCGTCGGCAACGTGGAGGGGCGCGACGTGATGAGTGACGCGGTCGACGTGGTCGTCACCGACGGCTTCACCGGCAACGTCGTGCTGAAGACCATCGAGGGCTCGATGCGCTTTGCCATGAGGGCGGTCCTGGCGGCCCTCGACACCGACGAGGCGACCAAGGCGGCGGGGGACGTCCTCCTGCCCGCCCTCCTGCCGCTCGCCGCCGAGCTCGACCCGGACACCTACGGGGGAGCGATGTTGCTCGGCGTCGAGGGGGTATGCGTGATCAGCCACGGCTCGTCGTCCTCGCGGGCGATCGTCAACGCCATCCGGGTGGCCCGTGACGCCATCGACGCCGACCTGGTCGGTCGCCTGGCGGCGAGCACCGGCGCCGCGGCCGGGTCGTAGGTCCCGGGCTGGGCCGAGCGCTGCTCTCCTCCGGTACAGTTCCAAAGGTCCTAGGAGAACCCGTTGCCCGCAGAGACCAAGGTCGAAGGAAGCAAGCCTGAGCGTGCCGTCATCGTCGAGCTCGTCGTGAACGCGCTCGCCGAGATCCTAGAGGTCGACCCCTCGCGGATCGGCGAGGGCTCGAGCTTCGACGACCTCGGCGCAGACTCCCTTGCCCTGATCGAGCTGGTCGAGGCGCTCGAGGAGGAGCTCGGGGAGAGCAGCGTCGGGTTCCACATCGACGACGAGGACCTGGAGGACCTGAAGACGGTGCGTGACGCAGTCGACTACGTCGTGGCCAAGCTCGGCGCCGGCTGACGGGCGAGCCCAGCGCCACACCCGAGGTCCGGCCCTGCGTCGGCGGGTCCGTCGACGACCCCTCCGGCGAGGGTCCTCGTGGGCCGGCGCCGCTCCCCACGAGCCCGGAGATGCGCG
>JAKARG010000069.1 GCA_021819345.1 Actinomycetes bacterium
GAACTCGTAGACGACGACCACGGTCTCGATCGACACGGCAAGGTTCTCCCTACTCGGCGCGCAGGCCCATTCGCACCATCTCGGCCCGGTCACGCAAGAGCGGCGCTGCGCTCCTGCATCCCATCAACGGCATCTCGGACCTCGCAGTGGTGGGGGAGGCCACCTGCCAGGCGACCTTCCCCTCGAGTGGGACTCAGGACATATTCGCCACCTTCAGCGGAGCGGATTACACCTCTTCGCAGGGCGAGCTCAGCCTCGACGTGAGCAGCTCCTCGGCAACCTCGACCTCGGTCACGGCATCGCCGGCAGACCCGTCCGCAGGGCAGCCGGTGACCTACGTCGCCACGGTGTCCGACTCCTACGCCGGAGGGGCTGTCCCCGGCGGCACCGTCAGCTTCGCCGGGGGGAGCACCGAGTGTCTCGACCTCCCCCTCACCGAGACCGCTTCGGGGTACCAGGCGAGCTGCCAAGTGACCGACTACTCGCCGGGTGGGGCGAAGGTCACGGCCAGCTACAGCGGCGACGCGGCCACCTCGCCCTCTTCGGGCTCGGTCTTCATCTACCTGCCGCAGGGCGAGCAGGCGATCTCCTTCACTGCTCCGTCGACTGGCACCTTCGATGGCACGGCGGTGCTGTCGGCGACCGGGGGACCGTCCGGCAACCCCGTGACCTTCTCGGTCGACGCCTCGTCGGGGGCGGGGGTGTGCAGCCTGTCGGGTACCGATGACGACACGGTGAGCTACACCGGGGTGGGCAACTGCGTCATCGACGCCAACCAGGCAGGCAACTCCGACTACGTGGCGGCTACCACGGTGACCAAGACCATCGCCGTGGGACCGGCCACGCCGGCCATCACCTGGGCCGACCCGGCAGCCGTCACCTACGGCACCACGCTCGGGACGGCGCAGCTGGACGCCACCAGCAGTGTCGCGGGCACGTTCGCCTACACCGTCGACGGGTCCTCGGTCATCTCGGGCGAGGTGCTCGACGCCGGGACCTACACCATTGGCACCACCTTCACGCCGACCGACACCACCGACTACGCGACCGCCAGCGACTCGGTCCCCTTCACGGTCGAGCCCGCCGAGCAGGCCATCACCTGGTCGGCGTTGCCCGAGGCGGGCTACGGGCAGGCTGCGTTCTCGGTGAGCTCCTACGCGAGCGCCAGCACCGGCCTACCCCTCACCTTCTCGGGGACCGGTCCCTGCTCGGTCAGCACTGCAGGAGTGGTCACCGTCGACGGCTCGGGGACCTGCGTGATCACGGCGAGTCAGGCGGGCACCTCCGACTACTTGCCGTCCTCCGCGGTCGCAGACCTGTCGATCTCACCCGTCGGCCTGTCCGCCTCGTCGACAGGAGTGCAGGCATACCAGCGGGTGGCACTGTCGGCCGAGGTCGCGACGAACGTCTCGACTTCACACTCCACCCTCGAGATCGTCGACCAGACGACCGGCCACGTCGTGGCGCGGTGCAGGACCGGTACGACCTGCTCCGCCCACGTTTCCGAACCGACCGGCATGCAGAGCTATGCCGCCGAGATCCTGGGGCCGACCGGCGCAGTGACGGCGACCTCCCCGTCGGTCTCGGTGGTCTGGTCGGCCCCGGCGGTGTCGCTCGAGGCCTCCACCACGTCACCGGCGGCCGCCGCTCCGGTGGTGCTCACCGCGACCTCGAGCGAGTCGCTCACCGGGACGTCGCTCTCGCTGGTCATCTACGACCCGAGCAACGACAAGGTCCTGGCATCTTGCTCCAGGGGCACCACCTGCACGCTGACCGTCGCAGAGCCCGGGCCGGAGACCTTCGACGCTGCCATCGTCGCCGGCCGTGGCACCCAGGTCGAGCTGGGCTCGCCGGCCAGCGTGACGGTGAACTGGCCCAAGCTGACGGTCGCTCTGGCCTCCGGGGCGACATCGGCCGAGGTCGGCAGGCCGGTGACGTTGACGGCCACCGCCAACGGCGACGTCGCCCGCACCGGCTACGCCATACTCGTCGTAGAGACGACCGCTCGGAGCGGCCGTCCCCGAGTGGTTGCGTCCTGCGCTCGGGGGACCAGCTGTAGCCTCGAGGTGTCCGAGCGCCGGGCTTCCAGCGACACATTCGTGGCGGAGATCGGCTACCCCAACGGGACCCATGTGCTCTACACCAGCCCTCCGGTCTCGGTGACCTGGAACTAGCTGCTCCCGAGGACGGAGAGCTTGTCGCAGCGTGCCCGCGACCCGTTGAACCTGCCGAGGCTCGCCCTCGTAGCGGCGATCGGTGGCCTGAGCGTTGGTTCAGGGGTGCCAGGCCTCGGGGGCGATGACGAGCTCCTCGGTGGGAGGGAAGTGGGAGAACAGCAGGTGGGCGCCGTGGCGGTCGCGGCGGGCCTCGATCTGCTTCCAGGAGCCGACCAGCGCGTCGGGGCTCCACAAGTAGCCCGGCAGGCGTCGCTCCGCCATTGCGCCGGGATGGTAGGCGGCGTCACCGAGGAGGATCACCGTCTCGCCGGCCAGGTCCACCTGGACAGACTGGTGCCCGGGGGTGTGGCCCGGGGTGGGGAACGCCACGATCGAGCCGTCGCCGAGGACGTCCACCTCCCCGGTGGCCTCTCGCCAACGTGGGGGCTCCACGCCGGCCCAGTCCCCGGGTAGGTAGGCGGCTGCCTGGTAGGAGGGCGGGTCGCCGGCGAAGGCGCGCTCGGCGGCTTGGAGGTGCACCTCGGCACCGGGCAGCAGGCCGAGGCCCCCGCAGTGGTCGTAGTGGAGGTGGGTGAGCACCACGTGGGTCACCTCCGCCGCGGAGAAACCCACCTGCGAGATCCTCGTGGCGACGTCGTCGCCGGGCGAGAGGAGCGGCTCCGACAGGCTCGACTGCGCGCCGAGGGCGCCGTCGGGGCCCCCGACGAGCTCCGGGCTCGGTCCGCAGTCCACCATCACCAGGGCGTCCTGGTGCTCGAGCAGGTAGCAGTAGTAGGGGATCTCGAGCGGGTCGGACGCCCGGGTGTCCCAGGGGTCGAGCAGCGCCCGCTGCGTCCGCTCCCCCCCGCAGCAGAGGACGAACAGCCGCCGGATCACGCCGGGCCGAGCCTGCTGCTGCCGCTGCCGCCAGCGCGCAGTCCGCGAGACGCAATGCGTGACCGATCAGCCAGGCGACTTGTGCAACACATGACGATGGCCTACTCTATGCCTGGCAATGCGAGGCTGCTATGGCCCCGCACTCGCCTGACAGGAGCGGGGGGGGATGCCAGCACCAGCAGTTCGCGAGCCGCCACTGCGCTTCGAGGGCCGCCGCGTGCTGGTCACCGGCGGATCGAGCGGGATCGGTGCCGCCACCGTCTCGGCTTTCGCCCGTGCCGGGGCCTCGGTGCTCGCCACCGGCCGCGACGAGCAGCGCCTCGCATCGGTGGCCGCCAGCGCGGACGCCGGGGCTGGGGCCGCGCGGGTCCGCACCTTCCGGGCGGACCTCTGCGAGGAGTCCGAGCTCGAGTCGCTGGTCGAGGAAGCCTGGTCGGAGGGACCGCTCGACGTGCTGGTCAACAATGCCGGCGTCGGTTCGGCCGAGCCGTTCCTCGAGGTCGCTACCGGGACCCTGAGGCGGATCATCGAGACCAACCTCGTCGCCCCTTTTCTCCTCGCGCAGCGCACGGCACGGCGCATGGTCGCCTCGGGCGGAGGAGTGATCGTCAACGTCGCGTCCACCGACGCCCTCGTCGCCGAGTCGCCCTTCGCCGCCTACTGTGCGTCGAAGGCCGGGATCCTCGCGCTCACCCGTTCGATCGCCTGGGAGCTCGGGCACCTCGGGGTGCGCTGCAACGCGATCTGCCCGGGGCTCACCCGCACCCCGATGGTCGGAGCCGACCTGGCCGGCGACCTCAAGGACGCCTACCTTCCCCGCATCCCCCTCGGGCGGGTCGGGCTGGCGGAGGAGCAGGCGGCGGCGATCCTCTTCCTCGCCTCCGAGGAGGCGTCGTTCGTAAACGGGGCCCCACTGCTCTGCGACGGCGGGCAGCTCGCCGGCTTCTGGTACCACCCGCGCCACGCCCCGGCCCCGCAGCGACCGGGGGCCGACCACCCGGCCGCAGAGCCGGAGACACCCGAGCGGGGATGCCCATGACCACGACTGCGACCGGCGACGTGCTTCGCGACAGCCTCGACGCCGGCTCGACCCTGCCCGCCGACTGGTACGTCGACCCCGCGGTGCTCGGCGCCGAGCGGGAGCGGATCTTCGAGAGCACCTGGCAGTACGTGGGCCGCACCGACCAGCTCAGCCGGCCTGGCGACTACCTCAACGCAACGGTCGGGTCGGTCCCGGTGGTGGTCGCCCGCCACCCCGACGGGGACCTCCGGGGCTTCGTGAACATCTGCCGTCATCGCTGTGCCGAGGTGGTCACGGCCCCGGGCCGGCGCAGCGTGTTGCAGTGCCATTACCACGCCTGGTCCTACGACCTCGACGGCCGGCTCGTCTCGGCGCCCCGGTCCGACCGCGAGCCCGATTTCGACCCGGCGCGCTTCTCGCTCCTGCCGGTCGCCGTCGACACCTGGGAGCCGTTCGTGTTCGTGAACGTCGGGCGCGAGCCGTCGCCGCTCGGCGACTACCTGGGCGAGCTCCCGGCGCTGATGGGACGTGACGGCTTCGACGCCGCGAGCGTGACCTTTCGCCAGCACGGCGAATGGAAGGTGGCCGCCAACTGGAAGGTGGTGGTCGAGAACTTCGACGAGTGCTACCACTGCCCGGTCGCCCACCCGAGCTTCTCGCGCCTGATGGAGGTGGATCCCGACGGCTACCGCCTCGAGGAGGGGGCGTGGTGGTCGCGTGCCGTGACGAGCCTGCGACCCTCCGCCCTGCGACCCGGCGCGAAGGTCGCCTACTCGCCGGCGGGACCCCTCGGCCGGGGGCAGTTCGGCTTCGTCTGGCCGAACTTCACGATCGTGCAGAACCCCGGCCCCCCCAACCTGATGGCGTTCTGGTTCGTGCCGACCGGGCCCGAGGAGACCGAGGTGGTGATGGACTACTGGTTCGCCCCCGACCTCGACGACGATCTGGTGCGGGCGATAATCGACTTCAACGTCGTGGTCGGCCGGGAGGACCAGGCACTGGTCGAGTCGGTGCAGCGGGGCCTCCGCTCCGGAAGGGTCCCCCAGGGTCGCCTCCTCGTCGACTCCGAGCGGCTCATCCAGCACTTCCAGCGCCTGGTGCACCAGGCGCTCGCAACTTGACCGCCGCGCCGAGCAGCTCGCAGCGCCCCGGCGCGCGCCGTCCGGGCGGGCCCTCGCCGGAGCCCGAGCGCCTGGACGAGCTCGACGACGCGATCGTGAGGCACCTCCAGCAGGACGGGCGAAGGCCGTTCCGGGAGATCGCCCGGGCGGTCGGGGTCTCCGAGGCGACCGTGCGGGCGAGGTACCACCGCCTGGAGGAGCGGGGCGTGCTGCGCATCGTCGCGGTGGCCGACCCTTTCCGGATGGGCTTCCGGGTGCTCGCCTTCGTGCTGTTGAGCGTCGAGCCCGGCCACCAGGTGGCGGTCATCGAGGCGCTCGCCGGCTGGCCGGAGGTCACCTACGTGAGCTCTTGCACCGGTCGGGCGGACCTCTACATCCAGGTCGTGTGCCGCAGCCACGAGGACCTCTGGGAGCTGCTCAGCGAGCGGATCCCAGCCCTGGTGGGGGTCCGGGCCACCGAGACCTTCATGGAGCTGAAGATGCACAAGGTCGCCTATCGCTACGGTGGGGAAAGCCCCGCCCCGGGCCCGCCCACGCCCGGGGTCGTAGGGCTCGGCCGGGCCAGCCGGTCGGGGGCGCAGCGTCGTCGCCGGATCCCGCCCGGAGCGCCGCTTCGGGGTGGGCAGCCAACGAGAGAGGGGAAGTCACCATCATGAGGCCGAACTTCGAGCCCCCTGCGGGCGCCGAGCGACCGATCAGCCGCCGTGGCTTCCTCGGCGGGCTCGGCGCCGGAGCCGTCGCCCTCGGAGGGGGTCGCCTGCTCGACGCAGGCGGCACGCGCTCCTCGCTGGAGGTGAGCGCCACGCCGAGCTCGTCTGGGGCCGGCGCCGGTACCGCCCGCCGGCCCCGCCGGGGAGGGACGCTCAACGCTGCGCTCACCGGCGGCTCGAGCGGCGACACCTTGGATGCCCAGTCGGGGGTCAACAACGTCGACTTCGCGCGAATCCTCCAGCTGTACAACCCGCTCGTCGCCTACGACGCCGACGTGCGCCCGACCTTCGAGCTCGCCGAGGAGATCACCCCCAACGCCAAGGCGACCGAATGGACGGTCCGGCTCCGCAAGGGGGTGAGCTTCCACGACGGCAAGCCGCTCACCGGCGAGGACGTGATCTACAGCCTCCAGCGGATCGTGAAGGGCAACCTGCCCGGCGCCGCGATGCTGCCGACCCTCGACCTCGCCGGCGTGGCACAGCTCGACACCTACAGCGTGAAGCTGCCGTTCTCGTCGCCTTACGCGAGCCTGGTCGAGGCGCTCGCCGGCTACTCCTACTACCTGAACATCGTGCCGGTCGGCTACGACCCCAAGCACCCGATCGGTACCGGGCCCTTCGAGTACAAGAGCTTCACGCCCGGCGTGCAGAGCGTCTTCGTGCGCAACCCGCACTACTGGGAGGCCGGCCTGCCCTACCTCGACGAGGTGGTGATCAGCGACTACTCCGACGCGAGCAGCCAGCTCGACGCGCTCGAGTCCGGAGCGGCCGACGTGGTCAACCTGCTGTCGGCCGACGTGGTCGCCGCAGTGGAGTCGAGCGGGGCCAAGGTGGTGATCTCCGAGGCGGGCGGCTTCACCCCCTTCACCATGAGGGTCGACCGACCGCCCTTCGACGACGTCCGGGTCCGCCAGGCATTCCGGCTGATCGCCAACCGACCGCAGATGAACGAGGAGGTCTTCGAGGGCCACGGGGTGCAGGCCAACGACCTCTTCTCGATCTACGACCCCGAGTACGACCACGCCATCCCCCAGCGTGAGCAGGACATCGAACGGGCCAAGTCGCTGCTGAAGGCCGCCTGCCACGAGCACCTGGTGGTGGAGCTGGTCACCGCGGACATCGCCCAGGGGACGACCGAGGTGGCCCAGGTGCTCGCCCAGAACGCCTCGAAGGCCGGCGTCAAGGTGAACATCAACCAGACGACGGTGACGACCTTCTACGGGGCCGACTATTTGAAGTGGACCTTCGCCCAGGACTACTGGTACTACAGCGCCTACCTGCCCCAGGTCGGCCAGGCGACCCTTCCGTCCTCGCCGTTCAACGAGACCCACTTCGACAACCCCCGCTACAACGCTTTGTACAAAGAGGCGGTCTCCACCCTCGACGTCGCCAAGCAGACCGACATCGTCCACGAGATGCAGCTGATCGACTGGAACGAGGGGGGCTACATCATCCCCTACTTCCCCCCGGTGATCGACGGGCACCTCTCCCGGGTGGAAGGCGTCGTCGCCAACAAGACCGGGCTGTCGCTCAACAAGTACGGCTTCAAGTCGATGTGGCTGAGCTGAGCCGGGCGGTCGGCTCTCGCCAGGCGCCCCGGTTCGGAGACGCTCCGGCCGGGGAACGACCGGTCAGGCGCGGCTGGTGCTCTGCCATCCTCGAGGGTCCAAGAAGCGATCGAGGACGTTGCGGGTGATCCGGGACACGTCGTCGTCGTCGGTGTCGCTCAAGGCCGCGCACCAGGCCATGGTCCCGACTGCGAAGACTGCCCCGCCTGAGCGGTCGAAGTAGATGGTCATGTCGCAGTGGTAGGGGGAGCGAGAGGCCCCGAAGAGCGCCGGTACGATGGAGTGGCCCTCTGAGCGGGCCAGGACGTGGTGATCGGCCGGCAGAGCACCGCCGGCTGCGTTGTCCCATTCCTGGCCGACAACTGCGCCACCTATCCTGCCATGTTCGCCGATGACGGCGTCGTCGACTCCCTCGAATACGAAAGCCGTTCTGGGGTCCGCGTCTCTCAGCCGCCGGTAGGGCCGAGACTCGTCGAAGCCCATCGTCACCGACTCGACACCGAGCAGGCTCAGCGTGCTGCGTCCCGTTCGCGATAGGTACCCACCCGGATCGCCATCGCTAGCGAGGCGCTGCTCTGCTGCCATGGTCGGCCAATGCCCACCCCAGTGCTCGACGCGTCGGTTCTCCGTGATCCAGGGTCGGTGCCTGTCGAAGCTGACGCGCGTCTGGAAGCCGTTTCCTCCCAGGTAGAGCATGCGTCCCCCGCGCTGGATCCAGCTGCCGAGCGCGTCGAACTCGGTCCCGCTCACGTACTCGGGGTGCGTGCCAGTGATGACCACATCGCAACGTTCCAGCGCCGATGGGTCCATGTCGAGCTCGCGGTCGGTGGTCAGCCCCCATGCGTACCCGTTGCCTTCCAGCCACTCGACCAAGTCCAGGTCGCTGCAGTAACCCTCGTCGTGCACGTTGTCGGCTCGCTGGAACACGCTCGGTCGTCGATCCGAAACGTGGCAAACGTCTGTTCCGTCGGCATGCTGGTCGTAGTGGGAGAGCCCGAGCTCGGTCCGCTCCATCAGGAGCCTGTCTGCTTCTCCGATCTCGACGAGGCGGTCGGACACCGCTTCTTGAATGGGGTCCTCCCACCAGAAGCGAGAGTTGGCGTAGGCACTGTAAGTGGCGGTAGGAGCCAGGAGCAGGACAGGCGTGCTCTGGTGCTGCGCGGGCATCACGAGGAGCGGGACGTCGATCACTTCACCGCGGTGGCTCACCCGGAAGGCGTAGAAGCCCGAGGGAACCTCGGGAACCGTGAGAGCACAGGTGACGGGCCAGCCCGGATCCTCGAGCGAGTCCGAGTGCAGGTGCACGGCCGCGAACTGCTCGGGGGCCTGACGCCAGTCCTCGGTGGTGCCGTCCCACAGTGAGCCGCAGACGCCCCGTTGGGCGAGGTTGTGCCAGGCTCCGTGGTGTCGCTGCGATCCCCGGTCGGTGATCGCCCAGCTGTCGACGTCGAGGGAGAAGTCCCACCAGCCCAGTAGACGGCTTTCCAGGTCCGCCCCGGGCGAGCGGCCCCCAGGTCGTGCGAGGCAGCGGATCTGCTCGACGCTGAGGGATCCCGAGGTCAGCGCCACCTGCTCGAGCCGACCGTTGAAGTGCTCTCGTGCGTCGGCGGGTTGCCCCACTCCGGTAGCGCCGATCACGAGCTCACGCGGGGACTCCTTCCAGGGGGCCACTCCAGCGGTCGACACCTCGCGGTGCTCGGCCTCCCCGAGCAGGCGGAGGGTCAGGCCGGCGTCGTCGACAGTTGCGATAGCCGTCTGCCAGGCCCAAGGTGCGAGCCCGGAGCCGCCCATCTCGACGGTCGAGTGGGCACCCCGCGAGGCTACGGTAGCGGCGAGGCGTCTCTGGGGCTCGAGGTGGAGAGCCAGCCCGTCGCCGTGCCAGGGATCGCCCAAGGACACCAGGACCTGCCTGTGATCCGAGGAGCCGACGGGGCAGAAGTTCAGTTGGAGCGTCAGTGGCCACGCGACCGAGCCGTCTCCAAGGGGTACGCGCCCGTGGGCACCAGGCACGATCCGCTGGGGTGAGGCCGGACAGGATCCAGGGGCGACCCCGTCGACTCGGATGGCTTCCGACGGGCGTCGTGATCGGAGCCGTACGAGCTCTACCTCCACCGACCCGGGAGCCGAGACGTGGAGCGTCACTCGGTCACCTGGGCGCGCGGCTCCCGCCGACAGGTAGCCGAGCACACTTCGGGGGCTGTCGTCTGTCGGCAGGGGAGACATGCAAGGCACGTCGGGGCCAGGCGCAGGTTGGCCGGTAGCGAGCTTCCAGCGGAGCCGGAAGGCGTGGCGCTCCGCGTCCTCCGGGGTCGCAGCAGCCGCGATCGGCCGAGGTAGCTCCCCGCGTCGTCGCGGCGCTTCCAGCAGCAAGTGGCCAGCGCCGAGGCGCTGGACCACGAAACGGGGAAGCTCGCGGTCGCTGCGCAATCGGCTGAGGAGGAGCTGGAGCTCCTCACTGTGGCGGCCGAGCGGCTGGGCCAGAAGCTCCTCGACCAGGTCGGACCGGGTCGGATCGACCCTGCTCGGCAGTGTGTACCACCCGAGCCCGGCGCGTTCCACCATCGTCGTCACACTGGCGCTGTCGCTCACCTCGTCATGGTCCACGTCGAAGGGGCGATGTACCCGAGTGAGTTCTGAGGAGTTGCACCCTCCAGCCGGTCGGAGATCGCGGAGACCTGGTTGACGGTGTTCGGTAGCCACAGGACCGGCAGGAGCCGAGCGACGTCGGCCTGGTACTTGGCCCAGGCCGCTGCCGCCGCTGCAGCGGTCGGTGCCGTCTCGAGGGTCGCGATATCGGCGTCCACAGTCGGATTGCTGAAGCTACCGGGGTTGACACCCGCTCCAGTAGCGAAGAGCTGTTCCCCGGTGGGGTAGGGAGCCGCCCAGATCCACGCAGGGGTACCCCACTGCACGGCCTGCCAGCTGCAGCTCGGTCCGCTCGTGCAGGCTGTGGCGGTCCCGACCACCTGACCCTCGGTACCCTGGCTGAGTGCCACATCGATCCCGGCCAACGACATGGCCGACTTGAGGCTCTGCATCATGTCGCTCAGGTCTGGCAGCCCCGACACGTACTGGAGGGAGAGACGCAGCTTGGTGCCGCCGACTATCCCCTCCCCGCACTCGCCCCTCCCCAGACCCGGCCGGGCACAAGTTGTGGTGCCGTTCGGCACCACATCCCAGCCGTGGCTACGCAGGAGGTCGATCGCCCGCGCAGGGTCGTAGGGATAGGGATTGGAATGGGCCGCGGCGGTGGCATAGGGGTTCGAGGGCTGTATCGGA
>JAKARG010000070.1 GCA_021819345.1 Actinomycetes bacterium
CACTGGCGACTGAACGAGCGGCACTACGGTGCGCTCACCGGGCTGGACAAGGCCGAGACCGAAGCCCGCCACGGCCGGGAGCAGTTCGTCGCCTGGAGGAGGGGCTACGCGACGCCGCCGCCGCCGATGGAGCCCGGAGCCGAGCACGACGTCTCGGCCGATCCCCGCTACGCCCGGCTCGGCCCCGGGGTGGTGCCCTCGACCGAGTGCCTCGCCGACGTCGTCACCCGGATGCTGCCCTACTGGCAGGACCGGGTCGCGCCTGCGGTCCTCTGCGGCCGCTGCTGCCTGCTCGTCGCCCACGGCAACAGCCTCCGGGCCCTGGTGAAGCACCTGGAGGGCATCTCCGACGAGGAGATCACCGCCGTGGAGATCCCGACCGGCGAGCCGATGGTCTACGAGCTCGACGAGCACCTCTCGGTGAAGGACAAGCAGATCCTCCGCTGATGCTCCGGGGGCCCGCCGGCCCGCAGGCACCGGCTCTCGGGGTCACCGACCCCCCGGGGCCAACGCGACCGAGCCACAGCACAGGCGAGGTCAGCCACGTCCGAAGAGCCACCGCCGACGGGCCGGTGGCCCACCCTCGAGCCACGGGCAACCGTCTTCGACCTCGAGGGCGACCACGGTGACGTTGTCCGGTGCGCCGCGACGCAGAGCCCGCTCGACGAGGGAGGAGACCACGCCCACGAGCCGGCTGGCAAGGCTCCCGGGATCGGCCGCAGCTGGCGGCGTACGCCGAGCCAGGGCCTCGGCGACCTCGGCTCGGTCGACGCTCCCCCACAGCCCGTCGCTGCAGAGCAGGACCCGGTCCCGCGGCCGCAGTGCTCGCCGGACCAGCTCCGGTGGCGGTCCGGGCGAGGTGCCCAGGCAGCGGGTGAGGATCGAACGACCAGGGTGGTGTGCTGCCTGCTCCGGGGTGAGCAGGCCGAGGCGGACCATCTCGGCGACCTGGCTGTGGTCGGTCGTGAGCTGCTCCACCTCGCCGTCGCGCCACAGATAGCAGCGGCTGTCGCCGAGATGGGCCACGATCAGCTCTCCACCCGCCATCGTAGCTGCGGTGAGGGTCGTGGCCATGCCTGACCGCCCTGGCTCGAAGCTGGCGTCGTAGACGGCGAGCGCCGCCTGGCGAAAGGCAGCCCGCAACGCCTGGCGTGCCTGGCCGGTCGCCTGGGGGAAGTGCTGCGACGCGGTCGTCACGGCGAGCTGCGCGGCGACCTCGCCCGCCTGGTGTCCACCGAGGCCATCGGCCACGACGAACAGCGGTGGTGGCGCCGCGCCCGTCGAGGAGGGAACCATCACCACGGCGCGGTCCTCGTTCAGCTCGCGGACAGCGCCGCGCACGCTCATCAGCGCGAAACCACCCCCGGCGAAGTGACCACTGGCCTGGCGCTCGTCGGGTGCGAGGCTGCGGGCGGGGCCGACGCGCCGATCCTCCCCGCTGTCCACGGCAGGGAGGGTCACGCGAGGGCGGAGCTGGCACCAGGTGCCCGCCCGCCGGGCCGGCGGTCCTCGGCCCGTTGCCGGCAGCAAGGCCACCCCCGAGGCCGACTTCGAGGGAGCCGTGGCTGCCCGCGGGTCACCTCAGGCTGCCCCCGCCGCCTGCGCCCTGCGCCGCTCGGCCCGCTCGTGGAACGTGACCCGGTGGGCGTGCTCCCGGTTCGGGTTCGCCTTGAACCACACCACGCCGGCGACGGCCCAGATGCCAACCACGATGATCGCCTTGATGGCGTCGGTGGCACCCGACCCGCCGCCGGCGATGGCCAGGTAGACCACGCCGATGAGCTCGGCGACGTTCATGACCAGCCCGAGGCCGGGTAGCGCCAGGTGCCCGAGCACGTGGCGGTCGTGGCGACTGGCGAAGGCGACCACGCAGATCAGGCAGGTCATGCCGTAGACGAGGAAGGTGCCGATGTTGGACGCCAGGGTGATCTGGGTGAGGTTGTTCACGGTGTGGACCCCGTAGATGCCGATCAGTGCCGACAGGACCGTGATCACGACGATACCGCCGTGAGGTGTGGCGAAGCGGCCATGGAGCCAGCCGATCACCGACGGAAGCTCCTTGTCCTTCGCCATCGCGTAGCTGACCCTCACGCCGGTGTTCACGCAGGCCAAGGTGGTCCCGAGGAGGGCCATGAGGACGGTGAAGGCCACCAGGAGCGCTACGGCTTCGCCGCCCCCGCCGAACATCTTGTCGGCGGCATTCTGGACCATGGTCCCGATGGGGGCGCTGTCGTTGCCGGCGGCAACGAAGGGCGTGCCCTTCTGGCCGGCCATGGTCAGGCTCCCGAGGGCGAAGTTGGCGCCGAAGTACTCGAAGAGGTAGCAGAAACCTCCCTGGATGAGCAGGCTGATGAGCACGCCGCGCTGGATGTCGCGCTGCGGGTTCTTCGCTTCGGCGCCGAGGGCGGTGATCGACTCGAAACCGACGAGCAGCAAGATGGCGATCGTCGACTGGTAGAGCAGGTTGACGAAGCTGTGGGGGAGGATGACCGCGCCGGCACCGCGCAGGACGTACCCCCCGTGGGGATGACCGACCCGGAAGGCGATGAAGAAGATGATGGTCATCCCGATCAGCGTCACGATCTGGATGACGTTGATCACCAGTGCGGTCAGGGTCGAGCCCGTGATACCACGGAAGGCGATGTAGCCGACCAGGATCGCGGAGACCACGCAGATCGAGCTGAGCGGTCCCCAGCCGAGCTGGGTGCCCGATATCTCCTGGACGATGTAGCCGACCAGCGTACCGATGAAGGCGATCATGATCCCCGGGTAGATCCAGTAGTAGAGATGGCTCATCCAGCCGAAGACGAACTTGGCCCAGCGGGCGTAGGCTTGGTGCTGGGGTTTCTCCTTGTCGAGGAAGGCCGCCTCGGCGAAGTAATAGCTGGAGCCGGCGCCGGCGTCGGGGTAGATCCGGGCGAGCTGGCTGTAGCTCCACGCGGTGAGCATCGCCAGGATGAAGGCGAAGAAGAGGCCGGTCCACATGTCGTCGCCAGTGGGCGAACCGTGGTTGGTCTGGGCCGCCTGCTCCTGGAACGTCGTCCACAAGAAGGCGCCGGGCGCGATGAGCGCCATGCCGTTGACCGTCACTCCGGTGAGCGACAGCGTCCGCTTCATCTCAGCGGTGCCGCTCCCGGCCGCCGGTTGCCCTGTTGTCTCCGTCATGGCGTCCTCCCTCGTCGTCGTGGTCCGTCGGTCCGCCCGGTGGTGCCGTAGGAATCGGTCGCCCTTCCGGGGCCCCAGCGGCCCCGAGCGACCCGCCGTCGTCGCCCGAAGGGTAAGCGCGTCGTGTTTCGGGATCGTCGCCGCCAGATGAACTGACTGTTTCGGCTCGCAAGGCGCCTGGCTGGCGCAGGCCCTCAGTCCTCGATCGAAGAGAGGAGGTCGGCCCGGGTGACGTTGGCCCCTGCTGCCTCGAGGTCGGCTCGCTGTCCGTCCACGAGCCGGCTGACCAGCCGGGCGTCGAAGGCGTCGACGAGCACCTCGTCGTCGAGCAGAGCGTCGACTGCGGCGTCGAGGCTGCGGGGGAGCTGGCGCGGCGCCGCCTCGATCCCGGCGATGTCCAGTCCGCTGGGCTCCTCCTCGACCGCCGTGCCGGGCGAGCGACAGCCGTCTAGGCCGTCACCGATCGCAGCCAGCACTGCAGTGAGCAACAGGTACGGGTTCGCAGTGGGGTCGGGGCCGCGGTACTCGATGGACGGCTCTCCCCCGGGCAGATGACCCAAGCGGACCACGGCCGCCCGGTTGGTGTGGGCCCACACGACGGCTCCCGGCGCCTCGGGACCCGAGTGAAGTCGGCGGTAGGAGCCGACCGTGGGCGCTGCCAGGGCGCACAGGCTGCGCGCGTGGTGCAGGAGCCCGCCCATGATCCAGCGCACCTCGTCCTGGAGCTCCTCCGACGGGGTGAGGTCGACCAGCCGCTGGTGGAGGTGGAGACCGGAGCCCGGCTGGCCGGCCAAGGGCCGGGCGGCGAAGCTGGCCCGGAGCCCGTGCATCGCGGCGGACTCGGCGACGACCATCTTGGCCCAGGTCAGGGCGTCGGCCAGCTCGAGAGCGGCCATCTCGCCGAGATCCAGCTCGTACTGCCCGGGTCCCCCCTCGTGGTGGGCCGCGAGCACGGTGACACCGAGCGCCTCGAGGGTCTCCGCGGCCCGGTGCACCACCTCGGCACCGGCTCCGGCCTGCTCGGAGAAGTAGCCCCCGCGATCCACCGGCTCGAGCTGCGGTGTGACCAGGTACCACTCGAGCTCAGCAGCCCCTCGCCAGCGTCCGGCGATCTCGGGATGGCCGTCCAGCCAAAGCATCAGGGCGGTCCGTGGGTCCACCGGCCAGGGCTGTCCCTCGCGGTCGACCACTGCGCCGAGCATTCGCGCCGAACCGTCGGGCGACGCGACAACAGTCGCCGGGTCGGGGAGCAGGACCCGGTCGACCTCGAGAACGCGGACCCGCCCCTCGACCGCTGATCCGTCGAAGACCAAGCCGCGCTCGATGACCGAGCGCACCTGGGATGCCGGCACGTGCACGGAGCGCAGTGCGCCGAACAGGTCGACGAAGCACAGATGGACCCACCGGGCGCCGGTGAGCACCGCCGGCAAGGGCTCACCTCGGGGGACCGTCGGGTCCAGGGGTCCGCCGGTGCTCACCGGAGGACCACCGCCAGGACGATCACGAGCGTCGCCACGGCGAGGAAGGCTCCGGCCACCACTCCGGCCAGGACCAGGATGCGCCGCCCGGAGGCGACTGCCGCCGCCGTGCCGACCCCCATGGGAGGCTCGGGCGAACGTGGGTAGCGGTCGGGTTCGAGCGTGTCGATCTCGGCAAGATCTGCGAGCAGGTCGTCGGCACTCTGGTAGCGATGCTCGGGGTAGCGGCGCATCGCGTGGACGATGATGCTGGCGAGGGCCGGCGGTAGGTCCTTGCGCAGGGTCTCGGGAGGGACGGGGTCCGACTGCAGGTGCGCGGCCATGACGCCCATCCAGTTGTCCGCCTCGAACGGCACCCTCCCACAGGCCAGCTCGTAGACCACCACCCCCCAGGCGTACAGATCGCTGCGCTGGTCCCCGCGCCCCCCCTGGACCTGCTCCGGCGCCATGTAGTCCGGGGTGCCGAGCGCCTGGGAGAGGTGCTTCCAGGTGAGCCGGCGCGCTCCTTGCGCCACGGCGGTGCCGAAGTCGGTGACCTTGAGGGTGTCGGCGGGTCCGACGATGATGTTCTCGGGTTTGAGGTCCCGGTGGACGATGCCGTGCCGGTGGAGATAGGCGAGGGCCTCGGCGAGCTGACCGGCCCAGGCGGCGACCTTCGGGAGCGGCACCGGGCCGGGTTGGTCCCGGAGCCAAACGCGCAGGGTCGGCCCCTCCACGTACTCGAGCACGAGGTAGGGCTCGCTGCGGCGCCGACCATCGTCGAGCGCCCGTTGGACATTGGGGTGGTCGAGCTGCCGGGCGATGGACGCCTCGCGCCGGTACCTCTGGAACAGAGCGGGGTCACCGAACAACTCGGGATAGGGGAACTTGACGACGACGTCAAGTCCTCGCTCCCCTCGGCGCTCTTCTTCCCCTCGGTCCTCGGCCAGCCAAACCTCGGCGTAGGCACCTTCACCGAGCAGGGACACGAGTTGGTAGCGGTCCACGACCTGACCGATGTCGTGGCGAGCCATGACCGCCGACCTCACTGTCCGAGCGGCCACGGGCTCACGACGCAGCACTGTAGTGGTCCGGGCCACGAGGCCCGCCGCCGAGCCCGAGCCAGCCCACCGAGAATCAGGAGCGCCGCAGGAACGAACCGGCCGCGCCACGCAAGTAGAGCAGGCCGACACCGAAGGAGAACACTGCGGGCACGAGACGCCACCCGGCGTGCAACATGAGCAGCATCGCTACGCCGGCGGCCAGCCACGCGACAGCGACGACCGCCAGGAACCGGGGATCGGTCCGACGGCGCCCGACCTGGTAGGCAGTCACCCCATCCTGCAGCGAGGAGGACGTGGCCGTCGAGCGGTTGGAGCTTCGCACGCTGCCCAGTCTCGTCCAGGTCGACAGTCGTGGGCAACGGTGGTTGGAACGCCGTAACCCACAGTTCACAGGAGAGCCCTCCGCCGCAAGGTGTCGACCCGTCGCCCGAGCCCGACCGCCCCGAAGGACTCTGGCGCGATGGTCCAGTACCTTCTGTCTTTGCATGAACAGAGAGAGCATGGACCAGCCGGGGCGAACCAGAGGCCCGCTCCGCCCCTCCCGGGTGGTTCTCGGCCTGTGCGTGCTGTTCGCTGCCGCCACTGCACTGTCGGGGATCGTCGGGGGGATCGAGAGCCATCGACCCCTGCCGGTCAGCCGGCCCGTCTTCTGGGACGTCCCGCCCGCGATGCAGGTCGCCTTCTACGCCGGTGTCAGCACTGCCATCCTCGCCGCCGGCTGGATGCTCTCGCAGAGGGTCGCCAGCTGGGAGCGGGGCCAGCCCGATCATCGGGTCACGACCCGGGCCAACCGCCGGCGCCGGGTCGACGCCCTCTGGCGGAGCCTCACCATGCGCACGCTGTGGAGGGACCCGGCCGCAGGGATGATGCACTCGCTCATCTACTTCCCCTTCCTCGTCCTGTTCGCCGTGACCACCACCCTCGAGGTCGACCACCTCCTACCGACCAGCCTCGAGTTCCTCCACGGCCCGGCGTACCAGGCCTACAACTTCGTCGGCGACACCGCCGGAGGCCTGTTCGTCATCGGGGTGGGGTGGGCAATCGTGCGCCGCTACATCCAGCGGCCCTACCGGATCAGGATCAAGACCCGCCCCGAGGACGCCGTGATCCTCGCCACCCTCTTGCTCGTAGGCCTGAGCGGGCTCGTGATCCAGTCGGTCCGCCTCGCCGCCGAGGGGCGCCCGGCCTACGAGCACTGGACCTACCTCGGGTGGGGCCTGTCCTATGTCTGGTCCGGGATCGCCCCTTCCACCCTGCGCTCGCTCTACCAAGGCCTGTGGACCTTCCACGTGGGCCTCTTCGTGGCGTTCCTGGTGGCGCTGCCGACCACCAAGCTGCGCCACGTGCTGACCTCCCCGGTCAACGTCTACCTCGGCGACCGGGAACGACCCAAGGGGGCGATGAGACCGCTGCCCGACCTCACCTCCACCGAGCTCGAGACCTTCGGGGCCAACCTGGTCTCGGACTTCACCTGGAAGCAGCTGCTGGACACCGACGCCTGCACCATCTGCGGGCGCTGCACGAGCGTCTGCCCGGCGCACGGCACCGGCAAGCGCCTCGACCCCCGCGAGATCGTCAACAAGATCGGCAACGTGATGGCCGCCTCGCACCCTGGCGGTGCGCTCACCCCGGTCGTCGGCGGCGACCCGGTCACGGTCCCGGCGGGATCGGTCTTCGAGCTGGTGAGCGCCGAGGAGATCTGGGCCTGCACCACCTGTCGGGCATGCGACGAGATCTGCCCCGTCGGCATCGAGATCCTCGACAAGATCCTCGACATGCGCCGCTACCTGTCGCTCATGGAGTCGGACTTCCCGAGCTCGCTCGGCTCGATGTACCGCGCGATGGAGAACCAGGAGAACCCCTGGGGCCTCTCGAGCTCGGACCGTCTGGCATGGGCCAAGGACCTGTCGGTGCCCTTGGTGGTGGCCGAGCCCGGCTCCCCGCTCGACCACGAGTACCTCTACTGGGTGGGTTGCGCCGGCAGCTTCGACGACAAGAACCAGAAGGTCACCGCAGCCATAGCCACCCTGCTCACCCGCGCCGGCCTCGACTTCGCGGTCCTCGGCCCCGCCGAGCGCTGCAATGGCGATCCCGCCCGGCGGAGCGGCAACGAGTACCTGTACCAGCTGCTCGCCGCCCAGAACGTCGAGATGTTCGAGCAGATGGGGGTACGCAAGATCGTGGTGCAGTGCCCACACTGCTTCAACGTGTTCACCAACGAGTACCCCCAGCTCGGTGGCCGCTACGAGGTCGTCCACCACAGCCAACTGCTCGAGCAACTGATAGCCGAGGGGCGCCTCGACCTCGGGGGCGCGTCGCTTCCCGAGCGGGTCGCTTACCACGACAGCTGCTACCTCGGGCGCCACAACGACATCTACGCTGCCCCCCGCAAGGTGCTCGGCTCGCTGGCGGGGATCGAGGTGGTCGAGGCGCCCCGCTCCGGGTCGTCGTCGCGCTGCTGTGGGGCCGGGGGAGGGCGCATGTGGATGGAGGAGCAGGGCGTGAAGATCAACGTCGATCGCTCCGCCGAGCTCCTCGCCACCGGAGCGACCCGGATCGCGACCGCCTGCCCGTTCTGCTACATCATGCTCGACGACGGCTCCAAGGCCAACGGGCGTGACGACGTGGTGGTCGGGGACCTCGCTCTCCACCTGCTCGACGCCCTCGACCGTCAGCCGGAGCCCGAGCGATGAGCGTCCTCGCGGCGTTCTCGGTCACCCCCCTCGGCGCGGAGAGCGGGGACGGCTCCGTCGGGGCGGCGGTGGCCGAGGCCGTGCGCATCGTGAGGGCCTCGGGCCTCCCGAACGAGACCAATGCCATGTTCACCAACCTCGAAGGTGAGTGGGACGAGGTCATGGCGGTCGTCAAGGCGTGCGTCGAGCGCCTCGCCGAATCCGCCCCCCGGGTCAGCGTCGTGGTCAAGCTCGACGTGCGCCCCGGCGCCGGAGGGGCGATCCGCTCGAAGGTGGCGAGCGTCGAGCGCCACCTCGACACCTCCTCCCCGGCGAGGCCCCCCGAACAGCTGCTCGCAGAGCCGGCACTGCAGGCACCCGCACCAGCCCTTCGAGCTCCGGAAGTCGGGCCGCAGGACCCCGAGAGGCCGACGCTCGCCTCCGGTCCGCCGGCTCCTCCGGAGGGGCCCTGAAGGAGAAGGAAAGGACCTGCCCTCAACCCAGAAGAGGGGCAGGCCAGCGAGGTTCAGCGCCGGACCTCGAACGGGTGAGGTCGGACCCAGAACGGGTGAGGTCGGACCCAGAACGGGCGGGGTCGGACCTAGAACGGGCGGCGACGAGAGCCGGCGGGTCACCGAGCGCAGAATCGAGGGCGCGTACGAGCGCCCGGCAGGCGACCAGCTCCGCCCGCGCTGGCGGGGCGGCGCCGAGCAGCCCGGCGGCCCAGGGTGGAACGCAGGCCATCCCGCCTGCCCACAGCAGCCTCCACGCCGCACGGGCCCTGGCCGGCAGGCCGGGTGGGTCGGAGAGGAACCGGAGGGCGGAGACGGTCTGCTCGCCAACAGCCAGCGTCGGCCGGTAGGCCTGGGCAGCGGCGTCGAGAGCCGCCCAGGACCGAGGCGGGTCGGCCACACCCATAGCCGTCGCGACGACCGCCGACTCGCTCACGTAGCGGTCGAGGTCGCCGGGACCGAGGGGGCGGGCACCGAAGCGGCGGTAGGCGGCGGCGATCGCCAGGTACTCGCCGAGGTGCACCCAGGCGAGCAGGTCGGGGTCGGCGGCGTCGTAGCGACGGCCGTCGGGAGCGGTACCCACCACCCGCTGGTGGAGCCGGCGGACCCCCTCCACCCGGGCGGCTGCCTCGGCGCGCCCCCCGAAGGTCACGCCCTGGACGAACTCCGCAGTCGCCACGATGCGCCCGAAGAAGTCCTCTGCGAAGCGTGAGTGATCGGCCACGCCGGCCAGGGCCAGAGGGTGGAGGAGCTGGAGGGCGAAGGCGCCCACGCCTGCGACGTACATCGAGGCGTCGGCCTGCACCCTCCACGCCACGCTCCCCGGGCCGAACCATCCCGGGTCGGCGGTGGCGGAGTCGAGGGCCATCGCCTCCCGCAGCGCCGGCCGCTCCGCGGCCGGGCCGGGCCGGGCCCGTCCACCGGAGGTGCGCTCGGCACGCCGGGAGGGCCCGCGACCGAGCGCTGCGAGCAGTCCGGAGCGCAGCGCCGGCGCAGCGAGCGCCGCGCCGATGCCGGAGCCGGCGCCGGCCAGGACCTCCGCGAGGGTAGGCCCCGCCGGGTCCCAGACGGGGTGGGGCACGAAGCCCGGCGGGAGACGGCCGGCCACCGGCAGTCCGGGCTCCGTCGGGCGGCGTCGGGGAATGTGGGCGATGGTGGACGCCACGCCTGGACAGGTTGGCACCACCTTGCGGCTACCTGCAGCCGCCCACCCTGTGCTGCCGACCCTGCTTCCACCTGCAGCCGCCCTGCTGCCGCCCACCCTGCGGGCTCGGCCGAGATCGGCCCGTAGCATCGAGGGATGGCCCCGACCGTTGCCGCCTATGGCACCTGGAAGTCCCCGATCCCCCCCGAAGCCCTGGTGGAGCAGGTGGTCGGCCTCCAGGGCACCGCCGCCCGCCCCGGGTGGCTGGCCTGGAGCGAGTCCCGGCCGGCCGAGCAGGGCCGTCACGTCGTGGTCGAGGTCGACCCCGCTGGTCGACGGGTGGAGCGCACCCCTGCGGGGTTCTCGGCGCGAACCCAGGTGCACGAGTACGGCGGCAGGTGCTGGACCTTCGACGGCGACGACCTGGTCGCCTCCAACTGGCAGGACCAGCGGCTGTGGCGGTTCCCCTCCGGCGGCACCCCCGAGCCACTCACCGCAGAGCCGTCGGCCCCGCAGGCGACCCGCTTTGCCGACCCGGTCGTCACCCCCGACCGGGAGTGGGTGGTGTGCGTCCGGGAGCGCCATGCCCCGGGCGGAGTGGACAACGACCTCGTCGCCGTGGCGCTCCACCACAGGAGCGAACCCGTGGTGCTCGCCTCGGGCCACGACTTCTACTCCTCGCCGGCGGTCTCCCCCGACGGCGGCCGGCTCGCCTGGATCACCTGGGAC
>JAKARG010000071.1 GCA_021819345.1 Actinomycetes bacterium
GCTTCCGCCCATTGCGCAAGATTCCCCACTGCTGCCTCCCGTAGGAGTCTGGGCCGTGTCTCAGTCCCAGTGTGGCTGATCGTCCTCTCAGACCAGCTACCCGTCGTCGCCTTGGTGGGCCGTCACCCCACCAACAAGCTGATAGGCCGCGAGCCCCTCCCGAAGCGATGAATCTTTCCTCACCGGGCCATGCGGTCCGGTGAGGGCATCCGGTATTAGCAGCGGTTTCCCGCTGTTATTCCGGACTTCGGGGCAGGTTGCTCACGTGTTACTCACCCGTTCGCCACTAGGTCTTCTCCCGAAGGATGGACCCCGTTCGACTTGCATGTGTTAAGCACGCCGCCAGCGTTCGTCCTGAGCCAGGATCAAACTCTCCATCGAGATCGTGCTCGGCGTACCGAGGCGATCCTTGTCGAGCATGACCGGTCGCCCGAAGGCTTGCGGTCGACTGGCACAAGACAGACTGTTGTCCGTCATATGCTGTACGAGGTTTGGTCATGCCCGCACCGAGGTGCAGACATGCCCGCACTAGCTTTTGACTTTCCTCTGTTCCGTTTTCAAGGAGCACTGCCGTAGCGCACGCAGGCTTGCTGGAGGTGCGCTCCCGCTGCCCGATCTCCCACGAGTGAGGTCACTGCGGGCTCTCGGGCGCCCGTGATCCCGGCGTACCGGTCTCTCGGGGCGGCTACTCAACTTATCCTAGTCCACTGCCGGTGTCAAGCGGTTGGTGCCGAAGCGGACCTACGGGTGGGGCTCGGGGTGCACCTGGGCTCGGGGATCGACAGGCCGGGAGCGCTGCTCTCGGTGGGACCCGGGCGCTCTGACGCTAGCGCTGCCCTCGGTGGGAGCGCTGCCCTCGGTGGGACCCGGGCGCTGCGGCGGGAGCGGTGGGCTCGGTGGGCTCGGTGGGCTCTCGGGGGCCGAGAGCCAGGGTGAGCCCGGCACGACGAAGCGCCACGGCAGCTCGGTGGCCCGGCTGATGCCGATCCGCGGCCCACCGGGAAGGTCGTCCCCGAAGCTCCCCGGCGTGCCCCGAAGGGCAATGCCCCGGTCGCCTGCGATCAGGTCGGCTCCGTCGAGGGAGGCGTCGATGCCCATTGCCTGGCCGAGGCGACCCGGCCCTCGGGCGAGGTCGCGGTCGAGCCGGCGGCGCTGCTGGCGCCAACGGTCCCGTCGCATGGCTTCCAGCCCGGCGAGCGGCTCCCCGGCCCTGAGCAGCACTGCGGCCGGCTTCCCGGGGCTCCCGCAGGTCACGTTGGCGCACCAGTGGAGGCCGTGGGAGCGGTGCACGTAGAGGAGCCCGGATGGGCCCCACATGGTCGCGTTCCTCGGGTTGCGGCCGCCGAAGGCGTGGCTCGCCGGGTCGTCACCGGCTCCGTAGGCCTCCACCTCGACCACCCGGAGGATCCGGCCGTCGGAGCGCACGAGGAGCATCCCGAGCAGCCGTCGGGCGACCTCGTCCGGCCGGCCGGAGAAGGTCCCTGCCGGGTCGCGCCCGGCCCGAGGACCGAGGGGCTCCACCCCCGCCCCGGCTCAGCCGGCGAGCAGTCGCCGCTTGGCGGCCAGCTCGCTGCGGAAGGCGACGAGCTGGGTCGCCACCGGCTCGGGCCCGGCACCCCCGGGGGTGCGCCGCCGGGTGACCGCCAGGCCCGGGGCGAGCAGCTCGAGCGCGGCGGTGCCGAGGGCGGGGTGGGCCTCTACCAGCTCGGCGAGCGGCACGTGGCGCTCGAGGGAGTCCCGGACGAGCCCGCCGACCAGGGCGTGGGCGTCCCGGAACGGCGTGCCCCGCTCGACCAGCCACTCGGCCAGGTCGACTGCCGCAGCCGCAGGCGTGTCGGCGGCAGAGCGCATGCGCTCCAAGTCGAGCTCCACGGTCGCGTAGAGGCCGGTCATCGCCCGGAGGCCCCCGCCCACCTGGTCGAGGGCGTCGAAGAGCGGCTCCTTGTCCTCCTGCAGGTCCCGGTTGTAGGCGAGCGGGAGGCCCTTCAAGGTGGCGAGCAGGCCGGTGAGGTCGCCGATCAGGCGGCCGGCCTTGCCCCGGGCCAGCTCGGCGATGTCGGGGTTCTTCTTCTGCGGGAGCATCGAGCTGCCCGTCGAGTAGGCGTCGGCGAGGGTCGCGAAGCCCCACTCCTCGCTCGACCAGAGCACCATCTCCTCCCCCATCCTCGACAGGTGGATGCCGATCAGGGCCAGGTCGAACAGCGCCTCTGCGACGAAGTCCCGGTCCGAGACGGCGTCGAGCGAGTTCGCGAACCTCGAGCCGAAGCCGAGCTCGGCGGCGGTCGCGTCGGGGTCGAGCGGCAGCGATGAGCCGGCGAGCGCACCTGCGCCGAGGGGCGAGACGTCCGCGCGCCTGCGGGTGTCGACGAGCCGCTCGACGTCGCGCACGAGCGCCCATCCGTGGGCGAGGAGATGGTGGGCGAGCAGCACCGGTTGCGCCCGCTGGAGGTGGGTGTAGCCGGGGAGGTAGGCGTCGTCGGCGGCCTCGGCGCGCCCGAGGAGGACCTCCCCGAGATCGAGCACGAGGTGGGCCACCGCGGCGAGCTCCCGCCGGCTGTAGAGACGCAGGTCGGTGGCTACCTGGTCGTTGCGGCTCCGCCCGGTGTGCAGGCGGGCGCCGACGTCGCCGGCGAGCTCGGTGACCCTTCGCTCGATCGCGGTGTGGATGTCCTCGTCGCTCCGCCGGAACGAGAAGCTCCCCTCCCCGATCTCGGTGCCGACCCGTTCGAGGGCGGCGAGGAGGATCGACCCCTCGTCGCCCGACAGCAGCCCGGCGCGCACCAGGCCCCGGACGTGCGCCCGGGAGCCGGTGAGGTCGTCGCCGGCGAGGCGGCGGTCGAAGGGCAGGCTGGCGGTGTAGTCGAGCAGCTCCTCGGCGGGCGCTTCGCCGAAGCGGCCGTGCCACAGGGTCACCGCGACGTCACCCGGCCCGCAGTGGCGGGTGCCTCGGTGGGGAAAGTCCTCGCGCCGAGGTGGCTCGCGCGCTTCACAGGCCGGACAGCTCGCAGAGCAGCCTCGCCGCCTCCTTGCCGTCCACGCCCTCGGCGGCGATCACTACGAGGGTGTCGTCCCCGGCGACCGTCCCGAGAACATAGGGAAGGGGGGTGCGATCGAGGGCCGACCCGACCACGTGCGCCGAGCCGGGCGGGGTGTGGATCACGACCAGGTTCCCCGAGGACGCGACATCCACCACCCACTCCCCGAGCACCCGGCGCAGGTGGTCGCTCGGGACGCTCCGGTCACGGGGCAGCTCGGGCACGGCGTAGACCGGCTCCCCCCCCGCCGCACGTACCTTGAGCGCCCCCAGCTCCTCCAAGTCGCGGGAGACCGTCGCCTGGGTGGCCTCGACCCCCGAGCCGGAGAGGAGCTCGACCAGCTGCGCCTGGCTCGTGACCGCCTCGTGCTCGAGGATCTGGGCGATCCGGTGCTGGCGGGCCGCCTTGCTGAGCTTCACCTCGTGCTCCTCTCGACTGCGTGCCCGGCCGCTCCGCCACCGAGGACCCAGACGAGGAGCCCCCGCAGGGCGTGCATCCGGTTGCTCGCCTGCTCCCAGACCAGGCTCGACGGCCCGTCGATCACCTCGGATGCGACCTCGACCCCCCGGTGCGCCGGCAGGCAGTGGAGGAACACCGCCCCCTGCGCTGCCCCTCCCATCAGCTCTGCGTCGACCCGGTAGCCGGCGAAGGCGTCGAGGCGCGCAGCGGCTTCGTCCTCCTGGCCCATCGAGACCCACACGTCGGTGGCGACGGCGTCGGCGCCGGCCACCGCCTGCTCCGGTCGGTCGGCCTCGACCACCCGTGCCCCGAGGGCCCGGGCGGCATCGATTACCACCGGGTCGAGGCGGTAACCCGGTGGCGAGCCGAGGCTCACCTCCATCCCGCTCATCGCGGCGGCGAGCACGAAGCTCCGGGCGACGTTGTTGCCGTCACCCACCCACGCCACCCTGCGCCCGGCGAGCCCTCCCCAGAGCCGCCGGAGGGTGAGGAGGTCGGCCAGCGCCTGGGTCGGGTGGGCGCGATCCGAGAGGAGGTTGAGCACCGGAGCCGCCCCCGTGGCGGCCATCGCCTCGAGGGTCCGGTGGTCGTCCACCCGGGCGCCGAGGACCGCGTGGTAGCACGCGAGCACCCGCGCCACGTCCTCCGGGGACTCCCGCACACCGATGCCGACCTCCTCACCCCGGATCGACACCGGGTGGCCGCCGAGGGCCGTCACGGCCATCTCGGCGGCGTTGCGGGTCCGGTTGGACGGCTTCTCGAAGATCAGCGCCACCCCGCAACCGGCCAGCACCCTCGGCGGGTCGGGGTCCTCGGCCAGGTCGAGGATCGTGGCCAGCTCGGCGGGCGAGAGGTCGTCGATGTCGAGCAGGTGGCGCACCGGAGCGCAGGAGCCTCCCACTCAGCGCCCCCCGGCCCGGGCGAGCGCTCTCGACAGGCGCCCGACGCCCTCGTCGAGGTCCTCGCTGCTCACGTTCAACGGCGGCGCCAGGCGGAGCGCCGTCGGGGTGACGGCGTTCACCACCAGGCCTTCGGCGAGCGCCTCCCGGGCGACCTCGGCGGCGGCGAGCCCCTCGTCGAGCTGGGCGGCGAGCAGCAGGCCCCGGCCCCGGGCCCCGAGCACTCCGGGTAGCCCACCGACCGCCTCGGCGAGGCGCGCCCCGGCCGCCGCCGCCAGGGCGGGGGCGTCGATGCGGCGCATCTCGGCGAGGACCGCCCTTGCCGCGGCTGCGGCGAGCGGCTGGCCCCCGAAGGTGGAGCCGTGGTCGCCGGGCTGGAACGCCGCCGCCACCTCCGCCCGGGCCCAGCACGCCCCGATCGGCACACCGTTGCCGAGGGCCTTGGCCACCGTGACCACGTCGGGGCGGACGCCGTCGTGCTCGAAGCCCCACCATCGCCCTGTGCGGCCGAGGCCGGTCTGCACCTCGTCGACGATGAGCAGCGCTCCCCGCTCGTCGCAGATGCGCCGCGCTGCGTCGAGGTAGCCGGGGCTCGCCACGTTGACCCCACCCTCGCCCTGGACCGACTCGAGCAGCACCGCGGCCACCGAGCCGTCGACGGCGGCGTCCAGGGCGTCGGGGTCGTCCCAGGCCACGTGCGAGAAGCCCTCCGGCAACGGCTGGAAGGCCTCGTGCTTGCTCGGCTGCCCGGTCGCGTGCAGCGTGGCGAGGGTCCGGCCGTGGAACGACCCGTAGGCGCTCACCACGCGGTGGCGCCCTCGCCCGCCGGCTCGGCGGGCGAGCTTGATGGCGCACTCGTTGGCCTCGGCCCCGCTGTTGGCGAAGAACACCCTCCCGCCACCGCCGAGCAGCTCGTCGAGGCTCACGGCCAGCTCCTGCTGGGGGATCGTCCAGAACAGGTTCGACACGTGCACGAGGGTCCTCGCCGCCTCGCAGACCGCGGCGGCGACCGCCGGATGGGAGTGGCCGAGCGAAGTGACCGAGATCCCGCACAGGAAGTCGAGGTACTCGCGTCCCGAGTCGTCCCAGAGCCGGGTCCCCTCCCCTCGCACGAAGGTCACCGGTCGCGGACCGTAGGTCGCCATCATCCGGTCGGTCATCGAAGGCTCACCATCGTCCCAACTCCCTCGTCGCTCAGCAGCTCGAGCAGCAGCGCGTGCTCGCTGCGCCCGTCGATCACGTGGGCCGCACCGACCCCGGCCCGGACCGCCTGCACGCAGGCGGCGGCCTTCGGCACCATCCCCCCCGCCACCGCTCCGGCGACGACCAGCCGGTCGAGCCCGTCGGGATCGAGCCGGCTGAGCAGGCTGGAGGGGTCATCGCGCTCGGAGCGGATCCCCTCGACGTCGGTGAGGTAGACGAGCTTGTGGGCACCGAGGGCGGCGGCAAGCGCGCCGGCAGCGGTGTCGGCGTTGATGTTGTAGGCCTGCCCCTGTCCGTCGCTTCCGATCGTCGCGACCACCGGGACCAGGTCCTCGGCGACGAGCCGGCGAAGGAGGTCGGCATCGACGGAGCCGACGTCGCCGACGAAGCCGAGCTCGGGGTGGCGCGGAGATGCGGTCAGCAGCCCGGCATCCTCGCCGGAGAGGCCGATGGCCAGGTGACCGTGGGCGTTGATCGCGGTCACCAGCTCCCGGTTCACCTTGCCGACGAGGACCATGCGGGCGATCTCCAGGGTCTCGGCATCGGTTACCCGCAGCCCGTCGCGGAACTCGGGGACCTTGCCGAGGCGTCCCATCAGCTCCCCGATCTGGGGCCCGCCGCCGTGGACCACGACCGGTCGGACGCCCACGGCTCGCAGCAGGACCACGTCGGTGGCGAAGGAGGCGAGCGTTCCGGCCGGGTCGCCCCCGGCGATGGCGCTGCCGCCGTACTTCACGACGATGGTCCGACCGCGCAGCTCGTGGATGTAGGGCAGGGCCTCGACCAGCACCTCGGCGCGCGACCAGCCAGCTCGCGAGTCGCCGGCTCGCGACCCGGCCGGGGATGCACTGGTGGCCTCGGGCGTCACGGCCACAGACCGTCGGTCGGCAGCCCTGCGGTCTCGGGCAGTCCGAGGGCGAGGTTCGCGCACTGGATGGCCTGGCCGGCGGCGCCCTTCACCAGGTTGTCGATGGCACAGATCGCCACCACCCAGCCGGTCCGGCGATCGGACCGGGCGGTCAGGCGGGCGGAGTTGGAGCCGAGGACCGCCTTGGTCGACGGCGAGCTCTCCGACACCGCCACGAAGGGTGACCCGGCGTAAGCGTCGGCGAGAACCTCGAGCGGGTCTCCGCAGCCGGTGCTGCGCGCATAGCAGGTGGCGAGGATCCCCCGGCTCATCGGTGCCAGATGGGGGGTGAAGAGCACCCTCGCCCCGCTCGCCTGCTCGATCTCCGGCGTGTGGCGGTGGTCGAGCAACCCGTAGGCGCTGAAGTCCTCGTCGACCGCAGCGAAGCGCGTCCCGGGCCGTGCCTCGGCCCCGGCGCCGCTCACCCCGCTCGCCGCGTCGACGATCACCCCGCCGGCTTCGACGGTGGAGGACCCGACGAGAGGCGCGAGGGCGAGCGCAGCGGCGGTGACGTAGCAGCCGGCCGCAGCGACCAGGCGGGCCCCCGCGAGGCGTCCGGCGCAGAGCTCGGGGATCCCGTGGACCGCCTCGGCGAGCAGCTCGGGAGCGGGATGGGCCGCGCCGTACCACTGCTCGTAGACCGCCGGGTCCCGCAGGCGGTAGTCGGCGCCGAGGTCGACCACGAGGCCGACTCGATCGACCAGCAGGGGGACCATCGGGCCCGACGCCCCGTGGGGCAGGGCGAGGAAGACGACGTCGAGCCCGTCGACGGATGACGGGTCGATCTCGGCGAAGCGACGTCCCCGATAGCTCCCGAGGTGCGGGTGGACCTCGCCGACCTCCCTGCCGGCGTGGCGGTCGGCGCCGGCGAGCGTCACCTCGAGGTCGGGGTGGCCGGCTAGGAGCCGGAGCAGCTCACCGCCGGCGAAGCCTGACGCGCCGAGGACCCCCACCGCCTTCCTGGCCCGACCCGCCGGCTCCCCGCTCACCATCGCATCATCATACACACTTCTGCATACTCATGCACTCGCCCTCGGCCCGGCGACGACCTTCGGCCGCGCGGTCGCCTCCCGCCGGCCGGCCGCCTTCGGTCCCCTACCCGTCCCCTGCCCCCTGCCCGCCGGCGTGGTCGGCCTGCCCCGCCCCGACGTGGTCGGCCTGCCCCGCGCCGGCGTGGCCGCCGGCGCTGGCGCCGAAGTCGATCAGGATCTTCTCGTCGGCCCGCTGGCGTGCCTCGGCGGCCCGGGCCGCGGCGGCCCTCCGGTCGGCGTCGAGCGGGTGGCCGCCGGGCAGCGCCCGGGGGTAGAGCCGCCGGTCGAGCACCGGGTTCAGCTCGGCGGCGTAGATCGAGAGCTTGGCCAGCAAGAGGAGGAAGGTGACGACCCCGATCACCGAGGCGAAGGCGCCGTAGGTGGCGCTCTCGTTGCGCAGCTCGTGGGTCACGAGGCCGGTCCCGACGGTGATCAGCACGCTGAAGGCGACTCCCCCGAGCACCGCCCCGGGCAAGAGCCGGCGGGTCCCGACCTCGGCTTTCGGAGCGAGGAGCAGGCGGAACACGAGCAGGTACAGCCCGACGTTGACCACGAGCTGGCCGGCCACGATCACGACCCGCAGCCAGAGGGCGGGCCCGCCGCTGGTGGCCAACCCACCAGCGAGAGCGTTGGCGAGGAAGGCGAAGCCGATCGCGGCCAGCGCGGCGAGGCTCCGACCGAGCCGGGGGAGGAAGTTGGGCCGGTCGACGTCGGGCACGTTCCACACGCGGTTCATCGCCGACTGGGCGCTCTGGGTCACCCCCTGGGCTCCGTAGACCAGGCCGACCAGCCCGATCACCAGGCCGACCAGGCTGCCGTGCAGGTCGTGCGCCCCCCGAGCCACGCTGAACTGCGAGCCGATCACCGGGAAGTGATGGAGCGCCGAGACGACCCGGGTGCCGAGGGATCGCACCCCGACGAAGCCGAGCACGGTGGTCACCGCGAGCAACAGCGGGTAGATCGCCGTGAACCCGTACCAGCCGAGGGCGACGACGAGCAGGCTGGCGTTGTCGTTGCTGTACTTGCGCTGGACCGCCCAGGCCACTGCGACGCTGCGGTGTCGCTGCTGCCAGCCATCGAGACGGCCGAGCAGCGCCTTCAGCTGCTCCAAGTCGCGGATCCTCCTGCGCGGTCGGTCGGGTCGACACGACGGTAGCCCCCGGGTGCCGTCGCGCTCGGCGCTCCAGGCGAGAGCTGTGGACGACCGAGCCCCCGGTCCACAGCGAGATCACAGCTTCGGGCCCTGGCGAGCCACAGGCGGCCGGTCGCACAATGGGCCCATGCCCTTCGAGATCACCCTCGACGACGAGTCGACCGAGCGGGTCGACGGAGCGGACTCCTACAGCTTGGAGGGTCCCCTCACCACCTTCTACGGCAACGACCGACCCCGGCCCCTCGACAGCTGGTCGGTGAAGGTCGCGAGCTACCGCACCGAGCGCATCACCCGGATCCGCCGGCTCCCCGGCTGAGAGCCCCCCGGCTCCCGACGCGGCGGCGTCGGTCCCCGCCGTTACTCCGGCCGGTAGATCACCCGGCGGGAACCCACCCGGACGACCACGACCTCGCCCTTGGCATCGTCGATCCGATAGACGACGCGATACTCAGCCCGCCGCGCCGAGTACATCCCGACCAGCTCGTCTCGCAATGGCTTCCCGACCCGATGAGGGTCGGCGGCGAGCGCACCGTAGACGAGCTCGACGATGGCAGCGGCGACCCGTGGCACGTGGAGCGCCAAGCGGTCCATGTCCCGCGAGGCCCTCGACGACCAGGGAACCTCCAACCGGCTAGGGCGTGACCCAGCGGGCCCGCGCCTCTGCCTCGGTCATGACCTCTCCCCCACCCTCGGCCAGCTCCCGCTCGGCCTCGCGGATACCTGCCATCGCCCCGGAGTCCGACATGACCTCGAGCGTCTCCTCCAGGCTCTCCAGCTCGTCCACGCTCACCAGCACGACCACAGGGACGCCGTTACGGGTGACGACCACCCGGTCGTGCTCTCGGCTCACTCGGTCCACCAGGTCGGAGAACCGATCCTTGACAGTGGTCAGAGGCAGGACATTGCTCATAGCCAGGATCCTAGCCAGATCGATCTCGGGTGCCCGGCACACCCGATCCAAGACCGAGCAGACGTCGCCGCTCGGGGGTGCCCGGATCGAGAAGCGGGCGTGACGGCGAGGGCGGCCTCGGGCTGGCGGGCGCGAGCCTCGACGACACCTCCGAGGGGTGGCCGGCGCCCGTGTGCCGTCACCCCGGAGCACCCTCGAGCAGCACGGCCTGCAGGGCCTCTCCGATGCCGGCCAGCCCGAGCTCGGCGGCGAAGGCCGCAGCGCCACCGTGCTCGCGGCGGAGCCCGGCAAGGAAGGTGCGCATCGAGGCCGGCTCGGCGCTCACGATCGCCGCTGCGGAGGCGTCGAGCTCGACGCTCCGCTCCGGGTAGCGTTCCCTCAGCCGGGCGAGCATCCGCTCGAGGCCGACAGCCGAGAGGGCGTAGTCGGCGACGATGTCCTCCTCGGAGACGCCGACCAGCTCTAGCACCAGAGCCGACATGATCCCGGTCCGGTCCTTGCCTGCGAAGCAGTGGTACACGACCGGGTAGGTCTCCGGCTCGGCCAGCAGCGTGAGAACCTCGGCGATCGTGGGAGCGCCGGCGTCGAGCATCCGCAGGTACTCCGAGGCGACGAAGTCGGGGCGGTCCCAGCTCGGCAGCTCCTCCGCCGGGGGGAGGATGTCGAACATCGGGAGGTGGCGGTAGGTCCAGCCCGCTCCATCGGGGACCCGCCCCCGCTCGGCAAGCTCGCCGGCGGTCCGCAGGTCGATGACGCTGCGCAGCCCGAGCCCAGCGAGGACCTCGAGGTCGGAGGGGCTGAGCTGCGCCAGGCTGTCGGAGCGGAACAGCGCCCGCCTCCGCACCTGCCGGCCCCGGGCCCCCCGGTACCCGCCGAGGTCCCGGAAGTTGAAGCACCCCTCGAACGAAAGGGTGCGCTCGGGCGGCGGGCTCGGGTCGGTCTCGGGGGTGGTCATCGCGCTCGACGCTACCCAGGCAAGGTCGCGACGAGATGGACCCGAGGCGACTCGAAGGTGAAAGCTCGCACCGGGCCACCGGGGTCGGCACCGCCGTCCGAGCACCGCCGTCCGAGCACTCCCGTCCCGGCTCTCCGGTCAGGCGCGCA
>JAKARG010000072.1 GCA_021819345.1 Actinomycetes bacterium
ATGGGCCTCGGTGGTCTCGGCGCGGGACGGTCAACTCGGTGGGCCAGCGCGGGACGGTCAACTCGGTGATCTCGGCGCGGGACGGCCAACTCGGTGGGCCAGCGCGGGGAAAACAGCGCGCCGGGCTACCGAGATCGTCCGGTCGCGCCGAGATCGCCGAGCTGGGTCCACAAAAGGGACGCCAGCGCGAGAGCCGGCAGCATGGGGCGCGAGGGCCGAGGGCCGAGGGCCGCCAGCGCGAGGGCCGAGGGACGCCAGCGCGAGGGCCGAGGGCCGCCGGCACCCGGGCCCAGTGCGCCGGGGCCGGGGGCGAGCCCGGCGGCGCCGCCAGCTAGTAGCGCTAGCGGCCGCTCATCGAGACGTCCTCGATGGCCAGGGTCACGCCGGCGGACATGGCCGGGAGCCGCTCCAGGTCGGAGCCGACCTGGACCACCCCGAGGAGCATCCGTTGCAGCGTCGAGGCGATGTTGACCTCCCGGACCGGCTGCGCAGGCGCCCCTCCCTCGATGAGCAGGCCCTCCGCTCCGACGGAGAAGTCCCCGCTCACCGGGTTGACACCGGAGTGGAGGCCGGAGACCGACTGGACGAGCAACCCGTCGCCGACAGCGGCGTAGAGCTCCTCGCGCGACAGCGGACCTGGGACCGGCGAGAGCGCCCGGGTCCCGGGCCGTGGCCCGCTCTTGTAGCCGGCCCGGACCGCCGAGCCGGTGGACGTCGTGCCAGCCCGGCGGGCGGAGTAGGTGTCGTAGACGAAGCGCCGCAGGACGCCGTCGCCGATGAGCACGTTGCGCCGGGTGGCGAGCCCCTCTGCGTCGTAGGTCGCGGCGCCGAAGGCGTCGGGGTCGGTCGGATCGTCGACGAGGGTGAGCACCCCGGAGGCCACCGGCTGGCCGAGGCGATCGGCGAACATCGACCTCCCCTTCTGCACCGCTTCGCCGTCGAGGGTGCTCGCGACGAGGGCGAGCAACGAGGCGGTGACGAGCGGCTCCAGCACGACCGTGAGGTGACGGCTCGGTGGCTTGATCGCGCCCAGTAGCCGCGTGGCGCGCTCGACCGCGTCGGCGCCGGCACGCTCGACGTCGACCTCCGATGGGCTCCGACCCACCGACCACCCGTAGCCGGTCTGGGTCTGGTCGCCGTCCCCGGCCGCCACGAAGGTGGAGACCGAACAGACAGTCCGCCGCCCGACGGCTACCACGCCCGTAGAGGTCGCAACCGCGGTCTCCACCGCCGAGTCGCCCCAGCCGGCGGACTGTACTGCCCGGATGCGTGGGTCGGCGGCACGGACCGCAGCTTCGAGCTCGATGGCCCGAGCGACTTTCTCCGAGGTGGGATAGGAGGCGAGCTCGTCGCGCCACAGGTCGAGCTCGGCCGGCTCCACCCCGTCGGGCTCGGCCAGGCCCACCCACTCCTCGGCCGTGGCGAAGCCGGCGTTATCCCGGGCCTCGGCGAGGGTCTCACCCAGCATCTCGGGGTCGAGCGACCCGGCGTAGGCGAAGCCCTGCCGCGACCCCGTGACCACACGGATCCCGATGCCGGCGGACTCGGCCGAGGAGAGCGACTCGACCTCACCCCCGAACACGTCGATATCGGTGTCCCGCCCCCGCGCCACGTAGGCCTCGACCTGCTCTCCCTCCCTGGCCCACCCGGCCACCCGGGTAGCGATCTCGAGCAGCTCGCTCACCTCGAGGTCCCTCCGACGGTGAGCGCCGACACCCGCAGGGTCGGCTGCCCGGTACCCACCGGGACACCCTGACCCTGCTTGCCGCAGGTGCCAGGGGACCCCATGGCGAAGTCGTTGCCGACCGCGTCGATCAATCCCAGGATCTCCGGACCGTTGCCGATCAGGTTGGTGTCGCGCAGCGCTTCGGTGATCTCTCCGTCCTCGATCAGGTAGGCCTCGGTAGCCCCGAAGGTGAAGTCGCCCGTGGCCGTGTTGACCTGGCCACCTCCGAGCTGGGCGACGAAGACCCCGTGGGGCGTCTGGCGCACGATCTCCTCGGGGTCCTCGGCTCCGCCGAGCAGGAAGGTGTTGGTCATGCGCACCATCGGCAGGTGCTGGTAGGTCTCCCGACGTCCGTTGCCCGAGCTCTCCCGGCCCTCCTTGCGAGCCCGGAGGTAGTCCCACATGTAGTCGGTGAGCACCCCTTGGTCGATGAGCACGTTGCGCTTCGCAGGGTGGCCCTCGTCGTCCACCCCGAAGGCCCCCCACTCCGAGCCCATGGTCCCGTCGTCGACCAGGGTGACGAGAGGGCTCGCGACCTGTTCTCCTACCCGGTGGGCGAACACCGACAGCTCCTTTACGATGTGGTCGGCCTCCAAGCCGTGCCCGCAGGCCTCGTGGAAGAGGATCCCACCGCTGCCCTGCTTGATCACGACCGGCAAGGTCCCCGAAGGGGCGGGGCGGGCGGCGAGCTTGGCGAGCGCCCGGGACGCCGCCCGGCGGGCGAGGTCGTCCACGTCGTGGGCGTCGAACAACTCGAAGCCGACGGTCGCACCGAGGCTCTCCCGGCCCGTCTGCAGGCCGGTGTCCCCCGCGGCGACGCAGGAGACGCCGAAACGGGTGCGGACCTGGTCGTCGGTCACGAGCACCCCGTCGCTGTTGGCCACCAGGATCTGCCGACGGCTGTCGGCGTAGGTCGCGCTCACCTGGCGGATCGCAGCGCCAGCAGAGCGGGCTGCCTCGTCTGCACGTCGCAAGAGGGCGACCTTGGAGTCCTTGGGCACCGTCTCGGGGAGCACCTCTACGGCTCCCCGGTCGGAGCCGGCCGGGGCCAGAGCCACCTTCCGGACCCCCCCGCCGCCGTGGCGGGCGGCGGCCGCCGCGGCGCTGGCGGCGGCGAGCAGGCCTGCTTCGGACAGGTCGGCGGTGTGAGCGAAGCCGGTCGTCTCACCGGAGACGACCCGGATCCCTGCCCCCCGCTCCCGACCGGAGGCCATCTGCTCCACCCGAGCGTCCTCCAGGCTCGCCGCGGTCCCCCGCCGGTCCTCGGCGAAGACCTCGGCGAAGTCACCCCCGGTTCGCAGCGCAGACCCGAGGACCCTCTCGATCACGTCCTGTTCGATCACCGTGTGCTCCCGTCTGCTCGTATGTCTGGCACTTGCACCCTTGGGCACCTGGACCCGCGGGGACCTGGGACCCTTGGCCACCTGGGTCCAGTAGGCACCTGGGCCCAGTAGGCCGGCGGCCGAAGAGGTCCACCACTGGAACCAATAGAAGCTACCCGCCTACCGTGAGCTGGCGTGCCGGTGAGACAGGCGGTGACGGGTGCGGCCGAGCTGCTCGTGTCGGCGGAGGACACCTCGATCGCATACCGCTCCGGGGACGTCCCGGTCCTTGCCACCCCCCGGGTCGTCGCCTTGTGCGAAGAGGCCACCGTGGCGGCCCTGGACGGTGCTCTGGAGCACGGTAGGACATCGGTGGGGGCCCGGGTGGAGCTCACCCACCTGACGGCTGTCGGTACCGGCTCCCGGGTACGCGCGGTCGCCACCCTCGAGCGCACCGAGGGTCGCCGACTGGTCTTCTCGGTCTCGGTGACCGACAGCTTCGGTCTGGTGGCAGTCGGGAAGGTGACCCGGGTGGTCGTCGACAAGGAGCACTTCGTGGGCAAGGCGACGTCGCAGGGCGAACGGTGCCAGCGTCACTGATCATGCCCGGAACGTCCAGCTCGGACATTCGTGAAGGGTGCTCCTGGTGACAGGGCAAACGTCCTGCCCGGTGACGGCGGCCACGGAGCCTGGGATGGCCATCGACTTGAACGCCGACCTCGGCGAGGGGTTCGGGCAGTGGAGGCTCACCGACGACGACGCCCTGCTCGAGGTGGTGACGAGCGCCAACGTCGCCTGTGGCTTCCACGCCGGCGACCCTTCGATCATGCGACGGGTGACCCGGCGCGCCGTCGAGCGAGGAGTGCGCATCGGCGCGCAGGTGGCCTACCGGGACCTCGCCGGGTTCGGCCGGCGGTCGATGGACGTGGAGCCGGCGACGCTGCGCGACGACGTCTTGTACCAGTTCGGTGCGCTCCAGGCGATGGCCGAGGCGGCAGGCGGCGAGGTCTCCTACCTCAAGCCCCACGGCGCGCTGTACAACCGGATCGTCTGGGACGAGCCGCAGGCGGGCGCAGTGGCCGAGGCGGTGGCAACGGTCCGCCCCGGCCTGGCGGTGCTCAGCCTCCCCGAGGGGGCCTTCGCCCGGGCCGCAGCCGCGGCAGGGCTGCGCGTCGTGGCCGAGGCTTACCCCGACCGCGGCTACCTGGCCGACGGGACGCTCGTCCCTCGTTCGGAGCCGGGCGCGTTGGTGGTCGGCGCAGAGGTGGTGGCTGCCCGGAGCGCCCGGATGGCGCTCGACGGGCTGGTGACCGCCCTCGACGGCTCCGAGGTCGAGCTCCATCCCGAGTCGCTCTGCCTCCACGGTGACTCCCCTGGGGCGGCAGCCACGGCTCGGTCGGTCCGCTCCACGCTGGAGGCGGCCGGGGTCACCCTCCGGCCCTTCGTGTGATCCGCCCGTCGGAGGGCCCGCCGCACCCGCAACCGCCACACCCGCACCCGCCGCACCCGCAACCGGGCGCGGGCCCGAGGATCCTGCCGTCCGAAGGGCCTCTTCGTAGCGTCGGGCGAGCCGGCGTCCTGGTCGAGGTCGCCGACCCCCCGAGCGCCGCAGCCATGCTTCGGGGCCTCGCCGCGGATTGCGGCGCCGGCCTGGCCGAGGTGGTCCCGGGGGCGAGCACGGTCCTGGTGCTCTGCGCCGGCGCCGCCGACCTGGCCCTGCTCCGGCCCCACCTCGCCGGCCTGCTCGCCGGCGGCCCGTGGAGCGCTGGCCACCGGACCGGCGCCGCCGGCGCGGTATCGGCAGGGAGCGCCGCCGGCGCAGTATCGGCAGGGAGCGCCGCCGGCGCGGTATCGACAGGGAGCGCCGCCGGCGCTGGGCCGGTGGGAGCCATCGTCGAGATCCCGGTGCACTACGACGGTGCCGACCTCGGCGCGGTCGGCGAAGAGACCGGGCTCGGCGCCGAGGGGGTCGTGGCCGCTCATTCCGGCGCCGTCTACCGCGGGCTCTTCTGCGGCTTCGCGCCGGGCTTCTGCTATCTGGAGGGCCTGCCGGAGGAGCTGCGCCTTCCCCGCCTGGCCGAGCCACGGCCCCGCGTGCCGTGCGGCTCGGTGGCGATCGCCGACCGCTACAGCGCGGTCTACCCGGCGGCGACCCCGGGGGGCTGGCGCCTGATCGGGCACACCGACGTGCGGCTCTGGGACTCCCGGCGCGACCCGCCGGCGCTGGTGGGCCCGGGGACCGCGGTGCGCTTCCGGGTGCTCGGTTGAACCGCCCGAGCGGGCCGTTGAACCGCGCGGGCGGGCCGTTGAGGCGCGCGGGCGGGCCGTTGAACCGCCCGGGCGGGCCGTTGAACCGCGCGGGCGGGCCGCTGAACCGCTCGAGCGGGCCGTTGAGGCGCCCGGGCGGGCCGAAGCGGGCCGGCGGGCAGAGCCACTCCAGCCGGTGAGCCCCGACGTGCGCCCGACGAGCCGGCTGCTCGTCCAGGCGACGGGTCCCCTCGCCACCGTCCAGGACCTGGGCCGGCCCGGCCACGCCCACCAAGGGGTACCCCCATCGGGCGCCGCCGACCGCGCCAGCCACCGCCTCGGGAACCGGCTGGTGTCCAACTCCCCGACCGCTGCGACCATCGAGATCACCTTCGGGGGCCTCGCCGTCGTGCTCGCCGGCGCCGGGCTGCGCAGCGTCGCCCTGACCGGCGCTCCAGCCCCGCTCAGCGTCGCGGGCCGGCCCGCCGCGCTCTACACGCCGGTTGCGGTCCACCCCGGCGAGCCGGTCGTCGTCGGTACCCCTGTTCGGGGCCTGCGCAGCTACCTGGCGGTGGCCGGCGGGATCGAGGTCGTAGCGGAGCTCGGGAGCCGCAGCACCGACCTCCTGAGCGGTCTCGGCCCCCCGCCGCTACGACCGGGCGACCGGCTGCCCCTCGGCGAGCCGGGGAGCAGCGCAGCACCCGCAGGGGCGGACCTTGCCCTCGCGGGGACCCCGAGCGGCGCAACGTCGGTGAGGATCATCCCCGGTCCCCGCGCCGACCGGCTTGGGGCCGGCGGGTGGGAGACGCTGACCGGCTCCACCTGGACGGTCTCGCCGGCCAGCAACCGGATCGGCCTGCGCCTCGACGGCCCCCGGGTCCCGACGCTGCCCGGCGAGCTCCCCCCCGAGGGGCTCTGTACCGGTGCGGTCCAGGTCCCTCCCGGCGGCCGCCCGGTGGTCTTCCTCGCCGACCACCCGGTCACCGGCGGCTACCCGGTGGTCGCAGTGGTGGAGCTCGACGCAGACCTCGACCACCTCGGCCAGCTCCGCCCCGGGGAGCGGCTCCGGGTGCTCGGGGCCCCCATTGCTCCAAACTCCGCAACCTCGTTTAGCCTCGGTTGAAGTCATGGGCTCCTTGTCGCAGGTCACCATCCCCTCGGCCCTGGCCGACGTCGCCGCCCGGGTCGACGCGACGATCACCTCCTGCCTCGACGCAGACGCCGAGCGCTGGAACGACCTCGACGCGGACCTCGCCGCACCACTCGCCTCGCTCCGCCGGTTGGTCCTCTCCGGGGGCAAGCGGCTCCGCCCGGCGTTCTGCTACTGGGGCTTCGTCGGCTCGGGCGGCTCACCCGAGGACCCGGCGGTGATCAACGCCGGAGCCGCGCTCGAACTGCTGCACAGCTTCGCCTTGATCCACGACGACGTGATGGACGGCTCGGCGCTCCGCCACGGCACCGAGGCGGTCCACGTGGAGCACAGCAAGCGCCACGCCCGGGCCGGCTGGTGGGGGGACCCGGACCGCTTCGGGGCAGGAGTAGCGATCCTCGCCGGCGACCTGGCCTTCGTCTACAGCGACCGCTTCCTCGCCGGGGCACCGGCGACGGCCCGGGCGGTCTTCGACGAGCTCCGCCTGGAGGTGAACGTCGGCCAGTACCTCGACCTGCTGGGCACCGCCCGCCGGAGCGCCGACCCCTCGGTCGCCCGCCGGATCTGCCAGTACAAGTCTGGCAAGTACACCGTCGAGCGCCCGCTGCACCTCGGCGCCGCGCTCGCCGCCCCGGAGCGCTTCGCCGAGGCGGCCGGGCCCCTGTCGGCCTACGGGATGCCGCTCGGGGAGGCCTTTCAACTCAAAGACGACCTTCTCGGCGTGTTCGGGGACGCGACGGTCACCGGGAAGCCGGTCGGGGAGGACCTCCGGGAGGGCAAGCCCACGCTGTTGCACGCCCTGGCCCGGGAGGCGGCCACGGGGGCCGGTCGCCGGCTGCTCGACTGCCGCTTCGGCGCCCCCGACCTCACCCCCGACGAGGTCGCCGAGCTGCAGGACCTCTTCGAGGCGACCGGGGCGCGGGCCCGGGTGGAGGAGATCGTCGACCGCCTGGTCGACGACGCCCTCGGCGCCGCCGCCCGCCTGCCGCTCACCCCGCGCGCCTGCGACGCGCTCGCCGAGCTCGCCCGGTTCGTCTCCGGCCGGGACCACTGAGGTGGGAGCGCCGCGAGCTGATCGGGATGCTCGAGCAAGCGCCGGCTCGCCGGGCATCGACGGGTGCGGGGCGCAGCCCCGCCGGGACCACTGAACCGGGGCCGAGGGGAGCAGTGAGGACGCGATGAGGGTCGTCGTGGTCGGAGCCGGGCTCGGCGGCCTCTCGGCTGCCTGCCACCTGAGAGGGCGGGGCCACGAGGTCACCGTCGTCGAGCGAGAGGACATCCCCGGCGGCCGGGCGGGGCAGTGGGCCTCCGCCGGCTACCGGATCGACACCGGACCGAGCGTGCTCACCATGCCCGGGCTGCTCGCCGAGACCTTCGCAGCGGCAGGGGCCGACATCGCCGAGCACCTGCGCCTTGCTCCCCTCGACCCGATGTACCGGGCCTGGTGGCCCGATGCCGAGCCGCTCTCGGTCCGCCCCGGGCGCGAGGCGATGACCGAGGAGATCCGCCAGAGCTGCGGGTCGGCCGACGCCGCCGCCTTCGGGCGCTTCGCCGACTGGCTGGCACGTCTCTACCGCGTCGAGCAGCCGCAGTTCGTCGAGCGCAACTACGACCGCACCACCGACTTGCTTCGGCCGCTTCGACCAGCGCTCGAGCTGGTCCGCCTCGGAGCCTGGCGCAAGATGGCCGCGGTCGTCGACAGCTACTTCGCCGACCCCCGCCTGCGCCAGCTGTTCAGCTTCCAGGCGCTCTACGCCGGCCTGTCGCCCTTCGACGCGCTGGCGATCTACTGCGTGATCACCTACATGGACGTCGTCGGCGGGGTCTGGTTCCCCGAAGGCGGGATCCATTCCGTCTCGGCTGGCCTGGCCGACGCCGCCACCAAGGCCGGCGCGGACATCCGCTACTGCTCGCCGGTCGAGCGCATCGTGCGCCGGCTCGGTTCCTCCGGCCCGGTCGTCGGCGTCCGCCTGGCCGGCGGGGAGCTGGTCCGAGCCGACGCGGTGGTCGCCAACCCCGACGTGCCGGCGGTCTATCGCGAGCTGCTGCCCTCCGCCCGGATGCCCCGAGCCGCCCGCAGGGGCGAGTACTCGCCGAGCGCCACCCTGTGGCTGGCCGGGGTGAGGGGATCCCTGCCGGAGGGCACCGGGCACCACAACATCCATTTCGGCGGCGACTGGAAGGGGTCCTTCGAGGCACTGCTGCGCACCGGGACCCGCCAGCCCGACCCGGCGATCCTCGTGTCGGTGCCGACGCTCACCGACGCGTCGCTCGCCCCCGAGGGTGGACAGGTGGTCTACGCCCTCGAGCCGGTGCCCAACCTCGACGGTCGGATCGACTGGGCGAGCGACCGGGCCCGCTTCCGCGACACCCTGGTCGAGCGACTGGAGGGCGCCGGCTACCCCGTCGGAGCGGCGGCGGTGGTGACCGAGCGCTTCGTCGACCCGCTCGACTGGGAGGCCCAGGGGATGGAGCGGGGGACACCATTCGCCCTGTCCCACCGGTTCTCCCAGACCGGTCCGTGGCGCCCGGCGAACCGGGACCGGCGGGTGCCGGGCCTGGTGCTCGTCGGTTCGGGCACGGTGCCGGGGGTGTCGGTGCCCATGGTGCTCGTCTCGGGACGCCTGGCGGCCGACCGCGTCGACGAGATCGCCGCTGGTCGTTGAGCGATCCCGGGAAGATCGGCGGGAGGCCTTGACCACCCTGGAGGAGAGCTACCGGAGATGCCGGGAGCTGAACCGGCGCTTCGGGACCACCTACTACGCGGCGACCTGGCTGCTCCCGGCGGTGAAGCGCCACCACGTGCACGCCCTGTACGGGTTCTGCCGATACGCCGACGACATCGTCGACGACCTCGGTCCGGTGGCCGTCGAGGTGAGGGGGAAAGCCCTCGCCGACTTCGGCCAGCGCTTCTTCGAGGACCTGGCCAGCGGCCGCAGCGACGACCCGGTGCTGAAGGCGGTGGTCCACACCGTCCGGGCGTTCGACATCGACCCCGACTGCTTCAGGCGGTTCCTCCGCTCGATGACCATGGACCTGTCGGTCACGAGCTATCCGAGCTTCGAGGACCTGCTCGACTACATGGACGGCTCGGCGGCGGTCATCGGGGAGATGATGCTGCCGATCCTCGAGCCCTCCTCACCCGAGGCGCTCGGTCCCGCCCGTGACCTCGGCATCGCCTTCCAGCTGACCAACTTCTGGCGCGACGTCGGCGAGGATCTCGACCGGGGGCGGGTCTACGTCCCCGAGGAGGACGTCGAGCGCTTCGGGGCGCGCGAGGCACTCGACGCCCGCAGGGTCACCCCCGGCTGGGTCGAGCTCATGGCCTTCGAGATCGAGCGCACCCGCGGCTACTACCGATCGGCGGACCGGGGGATCGCGATGCTCCCCGGGCTCTCGGCCCGCTGCATCGCCGGCGCCCGATCGCTCTACTCGGGGATCCTGGAGCGGATCGAGGCAGCCGGCTACGACGTGCTCTCCCAACGGGTCAGGGTACCGGGGTGGCGCAAGGCGGCGGTGGCCGCCAGGGTGCTCAGGCCCGCGACGCCGGAGCCCGCCGGGCTCCGCCCGGGCGAGGCGGAGCGGGGAGCTTCCAAGCCGTCCTCTGGTCGGGTCGAGCGGGCCCGAGGGCTGCCCCGGTCCTGAGGGCCGGGCCCGGTGCCGGCCCGAGGGCTGGGACCGGCCTGGCGTTCACCCCCGCGGTCATCGGCCGGCGGGCCCCACGGTCATCGGCCGGCGGGCCCCACGGTCATCGGCCGGCGGGGCGCCGCTCAGGCCGCCCGAGGTGCCAGCGGGTCGAGCGAGCGGGCGGCCGCCCGGGCTCGCAGCTCCGCTGGGACGATCGGGCAGAGCATGCCGTAGGGCTCCCCGCCGAAGAGGTGGTGGATCGCGTGGGCGTCGCGCAGGCGCTCCAGCGGAGCGAGCGCTGGGAGGCGACCGAGCCGGGAGTGGATGTAGACGTCGTGGACGAAGGCATACGCCGCTCCGTAGGCGGTCACGCCCACCCCGATGGGCACGAGCACCGCCACCGAGCTGAAGCCGGTCCCGAGGGCCATGGCCCCGATGGTGGCAGTGGCGAAGGCCACCGGGAACCAGTCGTTGGCCTCGAACCGGTCCTTCCAGGTGGCGTGCCGGCGCCTGAGGTGGTGGGAGCGGTGCAGCGTCCAGCCGACCCCGTGCATCACCCAGCGGTGGGCGGCGTAGGTGAGCGGCTCCATCGCCACGAAGAGATCGGAA
>JAKARG010000073.1 GCA_021819345.1 Actinomycetes bacterium
CCGATCTCACCGATCGCCTCGAGCAGCCCAGAGCGTTGGAGCACGTCCGAGACGGTCAGGGGGTCTGCCGGCTCTCCCTGAGCGTACAGCGCCGTGATCGCCTCGTAGATGTGCCCGTGCGCCGGCTTGTAGAAGTCCTCCGCTGAGCAGGACTCCACCGCCGCGGCGATCGCGTCCTTGGACAGGAGCATCGCACCGAGCAGCGACTTCTCGGCGTTCAGGTTGTGCGGCGGCACGCGCCCGAGCCCAGGGCTGCGACGACGAGCATCTTCTATCGACTGGACCATGGCAGTGGCTCACCCTTGTCGGTGGAGTCGGTGGATCACCAGCGGGAAAATCCTGTTGATCGACCGCCTCCAGTGGTGGAGCAGCTGTGGACCAACACCTTGGAGCTGTGGACGGGCCTTCGTACCGGCTTCGGTCCTCGCCACCCCCAGGGCTCCAGCTGCTCAGAGGCTCACGGTGGGGCAAGGTTCCCGCCACCCCGGAGCTTAGCGAACAGGTGTTCGTATGCCCTGCACCCTCCCCACCCGACCAGAGCCCTTCGCAGGCTGCTCGGGGGGTCCACGGGGGCGGGCAGGCAGCTACGGTGCTACCGTGCTCCGCTTGCGCCCGGATGAGCCGACGAGCGCAGAGGACGGCACCTTCCCCGCTCCAGAGGGGCCGGGTGGACACCGGGCCCCTGCCGGTCCGCCGTTCTCCACAACATGTGGACCGTCCTGTGGACGAACTGGTGGAGGCGACAGTAGGACGTGAGCACCGCCCGGAGGTTGTGGACCAGCTGCACCCAGCAGCTCCGTAGCCAGGTGACCGACGGCACCTGGCAACCCTGGTTCGCCGGTATCCAACCGCTGGACCTCGACAGCGACGTGTTGTACCTCGGCGTGCCGAGCGCGGTAGTGCGGACCCGGCTGGAGGAGCGATACCTACCCCTCATCGAGAGCGCTGCCTCCGACGCCGCCGGTCGTCCGGTACGGGTCGAGCTCCGGGTGGACGCCACCCCCGAGGGCGACCGGCAACCCACCCACCAGACCAACTCCGACGACAGCAGCGTCGGCCGCATCTCGATGCCCGGGAGGGGCACCGGCGACGACCTCGCCGAGCCGTCGGCTCCGGACGCCCGCCCGGTTCCCCCTGGTCCGCACCCACCGAGCGCCGATCCCCCCACCACCTCCGATCGGGCGCACCCGTCCCCGTCGGCAGGCCCGCTCGGTCCCCGGGAACCACCCAGAGGCGCCGCCGAGATGCCTTCGCTCAACCCCAGGTACGTCTTCGACGCCTTCGTCATCGGCGCGTCCAACCGCTTCGCCCATGCAGCTGCACAACGGGTTGCGGAGATGCCCGCTGCATCCTACAACCCCCTCTTCATATATGGGGACTCCGGTCTCGGAAAGACCCACCTCCTTCACGCCATCGGTCACTACGTGATCGAGAACTTCAACGGACGCAGGGTGCGCTACGTGTCCACGGAGACCTTCCTGAACGATTTCATCGAAGCCATCCGCAACAGCTCCCAGGCGAGCTTCAAGCGCCGCTACCGGGACTGCGACGTCCTGCTGGTCGACGACATCCAGTTCATGGAGAACAAAGAGGGTCTGCAGGAAGAGTTCTTCCATACCTTCAACACCCTCTACGAGGGTTCTCGCCAGATCGTGCTGTCCTCCGACCGCCCCCCTCGCTCCATCGCCACGCTCGAGGACCGCCTGCGCAGCCGCTTCGAGTGGGGTCTGATCACCGATGTCCAGCCGCCCGAGCTCGAGACCCGCCTGGCGATCTTGCGCAAGAAGGCCGAGGGTGAGCGCACGCCGGTGCCCGACGAGGTTCTCGAGCTGATTGCCACCAACGTACGCGACAACATCCGAGAGCTCGAGGGAGCCTTGACCAGAGTCGCTGCCTTCGCAAGCCTCAATCGCGAGACGCTCACCCGGGAGACCGCCGAGCGAGTCCTCGCAGACATCCTGGACGCCGGGCGCCCACGCCAGCTCACTCCGTCCATGATCCTCTTGGCGGTGTCCGAGGAGTTCGGCTTCAGCGTCGAGGACCTGATCGGCCCGAAGCGACAGCGCCCGCTCGTTCGCGCCCGCCAGATCGGCATGTACCTCTGTCGAGACCTCACGGAGTACAGCTACCCGGCGATCGGTCGTGAGTTCGGGGGCAGAGACCACACCACGGTCATCCATGCAGTCGAGAAGATCACGAGCTTCATGAAAGAAGACCGGCAGACATATGACCAGGTCACCGGGCTCCTGGCATCACTGAGAGGCTCGTGAATGACAACAGAACGGACACCGATCCGGTGGACGACTGCGAGGAGGGCTTGTGTCGGGAAGATGTCATTCCCGGGGGTAAGCCGAGCGCTACCCACAGACCCCGGGTGCTGCGACTGGCCCCCTGTGGGCGGCTGGGGAGCGACCGGTGTGCCGCAGAACCGTCCTGATCAGCCCTTCGACCCAGTTGTCCACACTCCACAGGGCCTACAGCCCCTGCTTGGATCTATCTCTCCAGAAGAGCAGAACTAGGAGCACCGAGATGAAGCTGCGCTGCGAACGCGACGTCCTGGTCGACGTCTTGTCCACTGCCGGGCGAGCCGCGGCCGGGCGCGGGGGCTCGCTGGCGGTGCTCTCGGGTGTTCGGCTGGAGACCAGTGGACCCTCCCTCGTAGCTACCGGTACCGACCTCGACCTGACCATCAGCGCAGAGACCTCCGTCACGGGGCTGCACGACGGCGTGGCGGTGGCACCCGGGCGCCTGATGACCGACATCGTCCGGGCGTTGGATCCCGGGGCGGTGACCGTCGAAGCCGACGACGAGGAGCTGAGGATCACCTCCGGGCGGTCGGTCTTCAGCGTGAGGTCCTATCCGGCCGCTGACTTCCCCCGTTTCCCTGTGGCGACCGGTGAAGCGGTGGCGATCCCGACGCAGGCCTTCTCCGAGTCCCTCAGGCAGGTGGTCCGTGCTGCGTCGAGCGAGGACTCGCGGCCGATCCTCACCGGCGTGCTGATGGCTGCCGAGGAGGGCGGGGTCCGCCTGGTTGCGACCGACTCCTACCGCCTTGCCGTGCGCGACCTGTCCGGCGTCGGGATCCTCGCGCCCGACCAGAGGGTCCTCGTTCCCTCCCGCGCCCTCCAAGAGCTGGGCCGGCTCCTCCCCGCGGCCGGGGAGGTGACCATGCGCCTCGGAGCCCATGACGCCACCTTCGCCACTGGAGCGGTGACCCTCACCACCCGCTTGATCGAAGGAGAGTTCCCCAACTATCGCCAGCTCATTCCGCCCAGCCATCCGAACCGGTTGATGGTCGGACGAGAGGCGCTGCTCGAGGCCGTGAGGCGGGTGAAGCTGCTGGCCCGTGACCAGGTGACCCCCGTGAGGATCGCCCTCGCCCCGGAGGGCATTCAGCTGTCGGTGCTCACCCCGGACTGGGGCGAGGCCAGCGAAGACGTGGATGCGAACTACGAGGGGGCCGAGATGACGGTCGCTTTCAACCCGGCCTATCTCATCGACGGCCTGGAAGTCGTCCCAGGAGAGGAGGTGGTGCTCTCCACCATCGACGCACTGAAACCCGCCATCTTGAGGTCGGTCGAGGGAGGGGACTTCCTCTACCTGCTCATGCCGGTCCGGGTCTCCTAGCCCGTCGGTGCAGCTCGCCCACCTCTGGTTGGTGGACTTCCGCAACTATGCCCTTGGTGAGCTGGCTCCCCCCAACGGCCTGACGGTCGTCGTCGGGTCCAATGGCGAGGGGAAGACCAACCTCCTCGAGGCGATCGGCTACCTCGCGACGCTTCGCTCCTTCCGGGGGGCACCCGGAGATGCCTTGGTGAGAGAGGGCGCCCCGTTCGCCGTTGTCCGGGCGGAGGTCCGACGGGAAGGGAGAGCCGTGCTCGTCGAAGCCGAGCTCCGTCGGATCGGTCGCGACCGGGTGCAGCTCAACGGGCGGCCCCTCAGGCGTGCACGGGACCTGCTCGGAGCCCTACAGGTGACGGTGTTCTCCCCCGACGACCTGGAGCTGGTGAAGGGTGGACCTTCCGGCCGTCGCCGCTACCTGGACGACCTGCTGGTTGCCCTCCATCCCCGCCACGACCTGACCCAGACCGAGCTCGATCGGGTGCTCCGACAGCGCAACGCACTCCTGCGCAGCGCAAGGGGTCGGGCCACCCCCGACGTGCTCTCCACCCTCGACGTTTGGGATGTCGAGCTCGCATCTGCCGGCGAGGCCCTGGTGCGTGCCCGCCGAGGCCTCACCGCCGCTCTGGAGCCCATAGTTTCCCAGGCGTACCGTCGGCTTGCCGAAGGCTCGCAGGCGGGGGGTGCTGGCGTCGGGCTCGAGTACGTGACCAGCTGGGAAGGCCGGCTCGCCGACGCGCTGCGGGCTGCTCGGGCGGAGGACCTGCGCCGCGGCCTGAGCACGGTCGGGCCGCATCGCGACGACCTCGTCTCCCGGATCGGGGGGATGCCGTCGCGCACCCACGCCTCACAGGGCGAGCAGCGTTCGTTGGCCCTGTCCCTGCGCCTCGGGGGCCACGAGCTGGTGACCGAGCGGATAGGATCGTCTCCGGTCCTGTTGCTCGACGACGTGTTCTCCGAGCTCGATCCCGGACGGAGCTCGGCCCTGTTACAAGCTCTCCCCCTGGGACAGACCTTGCTCAGCACCACAACCGAGGCTCCGCCCGGCTCGACCCCCGATCTCGTGGTGCGTGTCGACAGAGGCAGGCTCTTGCTGTGACCTGGAGACCTCTGGTGCCCTCGGCGAGCGATCGGGAGCCGCGACCAGTGTCGGCATCGCTGTACCGGGTCGCCGAGAGCCTCGGGCTCGGGTCGCCGAGAGCCCTCGGGGCCGTGTTCTCCGGCTGGGAGGGGATCGTCGGTCCAGACGTCGCCGCTCACGCGGTCCCAAGGACGCTGCGCGACGGCGTCCTGACCATCGTGGTCGATCAACCGAGCTGGGCGAGCAGCCTCAAGCTCCTCGCCGGTGACCTGCTCGCCCGAGTTGCGGCCGAGACCGGAGAGCCGGTCACCGAGCTCGTGGTGCGCGTGTCCGCTCCAGATGCGGTCCGCCGAGCTCGGAGCACCGACGGTCGCAGCCCCTCTGGTAGGCTCACCTAGCTGTATTTGGGGCGCTGCCCTGGACCTCTTCGGGCGGGAGCAGGCGCCGGGACAGCCGCTCACCCCCGATCCGGAAGGTCGCGCCGATGGCTCTGCAAACCACTCTCCAGACCGAGTCCGCCGCCGCCTACAGCGCCAGCGACATGCAGGTCCTAGAGGGCTTGGAGCCGGTGAGGAAGCGCCCCGGCATGTACATCGGCTCGACCAGCCTCTCCGGTCTCCACCACCTGGTCTGGGAGGTGGTGGACAACTCGGTCGACGAGGCTATGGCCGGACGCTGTGACCGCATCGAGGTGACCATCCTCGCCGACGGAGGCTGCCGGGTGGTCGACAACGGTGGTGGCATCCCCACCGACATCAACCCCACCTATCAGCTCTCCGGGGTGGAGATAGCCCTCACCAAGCTGCACGGCGGCGGCAAGTTCGGGGGCCAGGGCTACAAGGTCTCCGGCGGGCTGCACGGCGTCGGGGTATCGGTGGTGAACGCGCTGTCCCGTCGTCTGGTCGTGGAGGTCGACCGAGGAGGCCTCCGCCACCGAATGGAGTTCGCCGACGGGGGCGCTCCCGTCGGCCCCTTGCAGCTCGTCGGCCCCGCCCCGGGGTCCCGGCACGGGACCGCAGTCAGCTTCTGGCCGGACCCAACCATCTTCGAGGACGTAGAGCTGCGCGCGCAGACGATCCTCGAGCGCCTCCAGGTGTACGCGTTCTTGAACGCCGGCCTCGAGATCCACTTCGTCGACGAGCGTCCTGGTGGGGTGCGTGAGGTCTTCAAGTACTCGGGCGGGATCATCGACTACGTCCGCCACTTGAACGCCTCGAAGGACTCGCTGTTCAAGCGGGTCGGCTACTACTCCGACGAGGCGGAGGAGGGAGCGGTCGAGGTGGCCTTCCAGTGGAACACCGGCTACAACCCCGACGGGGTCCACGGCTACGCCAACGGCATTGCGACCACCGAGGGTGGGATGCACATCGAGGGGTTCCGCACCGCGCTCACCACGGCGGTGAACAAGTATGCGAAGGCCAAGAGCCTGGTGAAGGACAAGGACCCGAGCTTGCAGGGCGAGGATATCCGAGCGGGGCTCACAGCCATCGTGGCGGTCAAGTTGCGTGAACCGCAGTTCGAGGGCCAGACCAAGGCCAAGCTCGGAAACGCCTCGATCCGCTCTCTCGTCCAGCGGGTGACCAACGAGAAGCTCGGTGACTGGTTGGAGGAGAACCCGACCGAGGCCCGGCAAGTGGTCACCAAGGCGCTCCAGGAGGCCCGCGCCCGGGAGGCCGCCAAGAGTGCCAAGGAGGCCACCCGGCGCAAGTCGGCGCTGGAGGGCGCCGGCATGCCGGGAAAGCTCACCGACTGCCGGACCCGCAACGCCGAGCGAGCCGAGCTGTTCATCGTCGAGGGTGACTCCGCCGGCGGCTCGGCCATAAGGGCGCGCGACCCCGAGGTCCAGGCCATCCTGCCGATCCGGGGGAAGATCCTGAACGTGGAGCGGGCCAGGATCGACCGGATGCTGAAGAACCTGGAGATCCAGGCGCTGATCACCGCGATCGGCGCCGGCCTCGGTGACGACTTCGACGTGGCGAAGATCCGCTACGGCAAAGTCATCATCCTCGCCGACGCCGACGTCGACGGCAGCCACATCCGCACCCTGCTGCTCACCTTCTTCTTCCGCCAGATGAGGCCGCTGATCGAGGGCGGCCATGTCTTTTGCGCCCAGCCCCCACTGTTCTCGGTCACCCAGGGGAAGCAGAAGACCTACCTGAAGGACGAGCTGGCTCGACAGCGCTGGCTCGGGGAGCACCCGAGTGGGAAGTACGAGTTCAACCGGCTGAAGGGCATCGGGGAGATGGACTGGAACGAGCTCGGGCCGACGACGATGAGCGCCGCGACCCGCACCCTGCTTCGCGTCGATGTCGAACAGGCGGCCCTCGCCGACTCGGCCTGTGCAGTGCTGATGGGCGACGACGTCGAGGCCCGCAAGGGGTTCATAACCCGCAACGCCAATGACGTACGCTTCCTGGACATCTGAGCGGACCGCCCCATGAGCGACGCTGCACCCCCTCCTCCACCCATCGATCCCCCCGGAGCCGCCGGCTCCCCGGGTGGTATCGAGCCGGTAGAGATCCAAGACGAGATGGAGCGCTCGTTTCTCGAGTACGCCATGTCGGTCATCGTCAGCCGTGCCCTTCCCGACGCGCGAGACGGGCTGAAACCGGTCCATCGACGGATCCTGTTCGACATGTACCTGCAGGGTTACCGGCCGGACCGGCTGCACGTGAAGTGCGCCAAGGTGACCGGCGACACCATGAGCCGCTTCCATCCCCACGGGGGGCCGGCGATCTATGAGGCCCTGGTCCGCATGGCGCAGCCGTTCAGCCTCCGTCACCCGCTGATCGACTTCCACGGCAACTACGGCTCCCAGGACTATCCGCCGGCCGCCGAGCGCTACACCGAGTGCCGGTTGTCACGCCTGGCCATGCAGATGGTCGAGGGGCTCGACGAGGACACCGTCGACATGGGGCGGAACTACACCAACGAAGAGGACGTCCCGGAGGTCCTCCCGTCCCGGTTCCCCAACCTGCTCGTGAACGGCAGTCAAGGGATCGCAGTCGGGATGGCTACCAACATCCCGCCCCACAACCTCGGCGAGGTGATCGACGCCACCACGTTCCTGCTCGACAACCCGCAGGCGACGGTGGAGCAGCTGATGCAGTACGTGAAGGGACCCGATTTCCCGACCGGGGGTTACATCCTCGGGCGTTCCGGGATCCAAGACGCGTACCGGACCGGGCGCGGATCGATCAAGCTGCGCGCAAGAGCAGAGATCGTCGCAGGCCGGCAGGGAGACCAGATAGTCGTCACCGAGCTTCCCTACCAGGTGAGCCCGAAGGCGCTCCAGGAGCGCATCGCCGAGCTGGCCAACAACCACGAGATCGAGGGCATCCGCGACGTCCAGGACCACTCGGCGGGCGACGAGACCCGTATCGTCCTGCCGCTCAAGCGCGATGCGAACGCCAACGTCGTACTGAACAACCTCTACAAGCTGACCCCACTGCAGACGAGCTTCGGGGTCAACATGGTCGCCCTGGTCGACGGCGTGCCCCGCACGCTCAACCTCGAGCAAGCCCTCCAGTCCTATGTGGCCCACCAGATCGACGTCATCCGCCGGCGATCCGAGCACCGCCTCGCCAAGGCTCGTCGCGACCTCGAGATCAACGAGGGCTACCTCAAGGCCCTCGACCTGATCGATGCGATCGTCGCCCTCATCCGCGCCTCGGAGGACCGGGCTGCCGCCCGCGAGGGGCTGATGGCGGACCCGTTCGGCTTCACCGAGCTGCAGGCCGAGCACATCTTGGACATGACCCTCGCCCGCCTCACCCGCCTCGGTCGGACCCAGATCGAGGCTCGGATCGCCGAGCTCAGGGCGCTGGTCGCCGAGCTCGAGGGGATCCTCGCCGACGAGGGGGTGTTGCGCGGCGTGATCAAGTCGGAGCTCGGGGCGATCCGCGAAGAGTTCGCCTCCGAGCGCGTCGCCGAGATCACCTTCGACCCCGGCGACATGGGGGCCGAGGACCTGATCGACGACGAGGAGCTGGTGGTCACGATGACCCGGGCCGGCTACGTGAAGGCCGTGCCCGCCTCCGCGTTCAGGACCCAGGGTAGGGGAGGGAGGGGGGTCGCCGGGACCCGGCTGCGGGAGGAAGATCTCGTCACCCGGGTGATCCACACGAGCTCTCATGCTCACTTGCTCTTCTTCTCGAATTTCGGCAAGGTTTACCGACTGCGGGCCTACGAGGTGCCGGTGAAGGAACGCACCGCAAAGGGAACGGCCATAGTGAACCTGCTCCCGCTCGCTCCTGGTGAGCACGTCCAGACCCTGGTGGACACCCGCGAGTTCCCCTCCGACCGGTACCTGCTGTTCACCACGAAGTCGGGCCAGGTCAAGAAGACGACTTTCTCCGAGTACGACAAGTCCCGACGGGACGGCTTCATTGCGATCAGCTTGCGCGAGGGCGACGAGCTGGTTGGTGTGATCGTGACCGGTGGCTCCGACGACATATTCATGGTCACCGCCGGCGGGATGGCGATCCGCTTCGCCGAGGCAGATGTGCGGCCGATGGGTCGGGACGCCGGGGGGGTCCGGGGTATGAGCCTGCGCGAGGGAGACGAGGTGGTCTCCGTCGACATCGCTCGTGACGACACGAGCATCCTGCTCGCCACCGACGCCGGGTACGGCAAGCGCACCCAGCTGCACCACTTCAACCGCCAAGGGCGGGGTGGGCTGGGCGTCAGAGGCATCCGCCTCACCGCTCAGCGGGGTCGGGTGGTGGCAGCGTTCATGGTCGGCCTCGACGACGAGATCCTCGTGATCTCCTCTGGGGGGGTCACGGTGCGGATGCCCGTGCGGGAGATCTCGAGCCAGGGGCGCGACGCCACCGGGGTGCGCCTGGTGAGCCTCGACGCCGGCCAACTGGTCGCCTCGGTCGCCCCCGTCCTGGCTGTCGACGACAGCGATACCTGAGTCCCGGGGCGAGCGTCGCGAGGGTCACCGATCCTTTCACGAGCGACCAGGTCGGGCCCCCGCGAGGGCTGTCGGTGGGGATGCCAGCAGCACTTGCCCCGGTGACGCCGCTCGCCGGTCGGGGATCGCCGCCGGGTGGTGACCTCGCCCCTGGCGGCTGCCGGGAGCCCGCTACCGGTGAGCCGGTCGGTAACCTCGGGCGGTGAGGCTAGTCGTCGTGCGGCACCACCGAGGGGACGGTCCCGGGCTCCTCGGCGGAGCCTTCGAGGAAGCCGGGTTCTCGCTCCAGCTGCACGACGGGGGGAAGGCCGGTGCGCTGCCCGACCCGCTGCGAGCGGACGCTGTGGTGCTCCTCGGCTCGACCTGGTCGGTCTACGACCGCTCGGCAGTCGGTAGCTGGATCGATGCCGAGCTCGACTGGCTCCGCGAGCTCCACAGGACGGGCACGCCGGTGCTCGGAGTGTGCTTCGGCGCCCAGGCGCTGGCTGCGGCTCACGGAGGTGGAGTCGAGCGCGCTTCGCGCAAGGAGCTCGGGTGGGTCGAGCTCGAGGAGACCACCGTGCCCTCCGTCGAGCGCGGTCCGTGGTTCGAGTGGCACGGGGACCGCTGTGTGCTCCCGCCGGGGTCTCGGCTGATGGCCCGCAACGAGGTCGCTGCCCAGGCCTTCTCGCTGGGCCGGCACATGGGGGTTCAGTTCCATCCCGAGGTCGACCGGGCGCAGCTCGCCAGTTGGATCGACCAAGGTGGCCGGCGGGAGCTGGTGGCCGGCGGGATCGACCCCGAGCAGCTGCTCGAGGAGACCGAGAGGCAGGAGGAGCTGGCGACTGGTCGTGCCGGTCGCCTGGTCCAAGGCTTTCTCGACCGGGCGGCAGCGAGCCGCCAGCCGCAGCGCCCTCCGGGC
>JAKARG010000074.1 GCA_021819345.1 Actinomycetes bacterium
CTGAGAACACCGGCGAGCTCACCGAACGAGAGATCGAGGAGGTCGCCGAGGCCCTCGCCGGCCGGGCCGAGCTGTCAGTGAACGGCCCCACCGAGGATGAGATCACTCAAGCGGTTGAGGACGGCATCGAGACCCTTCGTCGAATGCGAGGACATGGTCGCCGATGACCGCCTACCGTTTGCGCCTCAGCCTGCCAGAGCAGATCCCGCCTCGCCTTGCCCGTACGACCTTCTATTGGACCGCGCAGGGCCGATCCTCCTTCGGGTCGACTTATGGGCCGCGGCTAGGGGGCCTTGGCCCGGCACCCCAGCCCAACGTCGACTTCGTGCGCATCGCCACCGCCGTATTCGCCGCCGACCGCACCGAAGCACGCCAGTTCGGGGGTTCCAACTGGAACCAGCGAGATATCGAGCTCACCGTCCCCGTCAGCAAGGTCGACCGTTGGGAGCCGCTCACTGACCAGTTGGCCACCCTGTTTGGCTTCCTCACTGGTGACCAATGGCACTTTCGCTTTGTTGCTGCCCGATCGGCTCGGGAAACCGTCGTCTCCGCCCTGCCTCCTCCCCAGCGAGTGGTGCTGCTGAGCGGTGGCGCCGACTCAGCGATCGGCGCGCTCCTATCCCGGTCGCAGCTCCAGGGCACAGAGTCCCACACCCTTGTCTCCCACGTCGGGCTGACCAGCATGGCGCCCATACAACGACGTGTCGCTAGCCAAGTCGAGGCGCTGATGCCCGGACCCGGACAGCGGCACATCCAGGTCACTTTCGGGCGCCGCCAGAAGCAGCCCAACGGAACCTCATTCGGGCGGGGCGAACCCTCCAGCCGCTCACGCTCCGCACTGTTCCTCGCCTTCGGATTGGCGGTAGCAGGCATTGACGGCGTGCCGCTCTGGATACCCGAGAACGGGTTCGCCTCCCTCAACCCACCACTCGGACCAGAACGACGTGGCAGCCTCTCCACCCGCACCACCCATCCAGCGTTTCTGCAGGGGTTGTCTGACATCCTCCGGCAAGCCGGAGCCCACTCAGACATTACGAATCCGCTCGCCGACATGACGAAGGGGCAGATGTTCACCATGGCCGCTGGCCTCACGGATCCCACAGCGGCCAGCATCCTGCTCAGCTCCACGCACTCGTGCGGACTCACCGGTCAACGCACGTTCCACGTCTCGACCAGCCAGCAGTGCGGCGTCTGCTTCGGCTGCGTGATCCGGCGGGCCTCATTCCGCGCATCCGGGATCTCGGACCAAAGCTCCTACGTCGATCCGAGCGGGGATCCGGGCCTGCCCGGCTGGCTGGCGAAGAAGTCGGTAGAGCCATCGGTACGGGATTTCGTCCGACGAGGCATCCGTGCTGCCGATATCGCCGCCCTAAGCCTGCCGCCGGGATATCCGGCCCGGAAAGCCCTGCGCCTGTGCCAGGAAGCTCAAACCGAGCTGGCGAGCTTATTCCCATGAGCGAGCTGCCTCCTCTCGACCTACACGCCCACGTCGATCCTGCCATTAGCAGCGAGGAGCTCGAGCTATTGGGCGCTGTCGTGTTCGCCGTCACCCGTTCCCTCTCGGAAGGGCAGCAGGCACTCAAGCGGCGAGACAGAGCCACGATCTGGGGTGTCGGATGTCACCCCGGTGTTGTCAAGGCCCAGCAATCCTTTCGCCCCGAGACGTTTGCCGAACTCCTCGAGCAGACGCCGTTCGTTGGGGAGCTGGGACTTGACGGAAACTCCCGGGTGCCGTTGTCGGTCCAGATGGCGACGCTTCGGGAGGCGCTCCAAATTCTCACGACTAACCCCCGGATCGTCAGTCTGCACAGCCATGCCGCGACGAAGGAACTCCTTGAGTTGCTGGAAGCCACTCCGATTCGTGGTATCGTGCTTCACTGGTGGCTCGGCGACCCGCTCCAAACGAAGCGAGCTATCAACCTTGGTTGCTACTTCTCGGTCAACGCCGCGTTGGTTCGACATCCCGACCGTCTCGAACGGATTCCGATCGATCGTCTGCTAACTGAGACTGACCACCCCTTTGGTGATCACCGAGGTCAGCCCCCGCACCGTCCAGGCCGAGTTGAGGACGTCGAGGCAGCGATCGGCCGTCTGCAAGGGAGTTCTCCCAGAGAGACGCGCATACGACTGTGGCAGAACCTTGGCGGCCTCGTACGGGAGGTGGGTTGTTCGACTCTGCTCCCTCGTACGGTTCGCTCGCGACTCGCCTCAGTCATGCCATCCTCCGGCGCGACGTGACGCGCTCACGCTTTGGGATTGGAGACACCGCTCAACGATGATGAACACCCCAAACGGACGGGTCTCCCAGGCCGGGGAGTCAGTAGGTGCAGTCCGGGTTACACCTTGAGCCATGACTCGTCGTGGCTCAAGACGGCGACGTTCACCCACTCCTGAGCGAGACGATGACCGGAAGCGAACAGTGCATCGACTTGAGGCTGCAGCTCACCAAGCCATGTGGTCCTCACCGCCGGCAGCGATGCCGGCTGGGGAGTGCCATGAGCAAGTAAGAGGCGGTAGAGGCCAAGATGCGGTTCGACAGCGGGTAGGTGGGTCGCTATCGCCCGGGCCGATGCTCGGGCGGGGATGGCGGCACCTTCGCTGTCAAGGTCGCCGAAGTAGCGAACCCTTTCGGGTACGGGATCGAGGTCGGCGACATAAGTAACCGACGCTTCGAACGCGTTGCCGGCGCCGTAGGCGACAAACCGAAATGGGCACGATGTGCCGGCTGCGACGTGGTGCTCCAAGGCGAGGCACACTGAGTCGAACGTGTTGTGGTTCTCGATCACGAGCAGGTCGCTTCCCACCGCGCCGCTCACTGCTCGCCACACGAACGGGGGGTGCACCACGTAGGCGCAGAGCAGGTCGAGGGTCAACTTGCCCTTGGCGAAGAGCGGAGTGGTGAAGAGCTCGTCCAGGCGCTTCTCGTTTCCGAAGATCTCGAGCGACCGCTCGCGGTGGGGCAGCGGCTCGGGAGGCTGTGGATGGCGGGCCAGCCAGGCGTTTACAGCCATGAGGGCTTCGCGCTGGCTGGCCGTAACCCGTTCGCTGGCCGCCCATGACAGGGCCGGTACCCATGGGTATCGCAGGCGGTCGCTGACCGCGCTCGAGGGGACCCGCTCGACGCTCCGGCGTACGAAGCGGGGCAGAGGAGGATGTCCAGTGCGGTCCCAGCTTCCCCGTCCCTTGGGAACGCTCAGCAGCCCGGAGGTCTCGAGCTCACTCAGGGCGTCGACGAGTAGCTGGCGTTTCGCTGGTTCCCGGGCGACATCGGGCGAGCTCTGGGCGAACAGTTTCCATAGCCGGTCGATACGAACGGTGACGGCCCGTTCACCCGCGAGTGCCTCGCCAAGACGCTGAGCCCGGCCGGATAGCTCGCTGGAGACGGTCACGGTGGCGGTACGACGGCGAGCCGGGTGGCCGACACGTACCCGGCGGTGTCGGTTGGCGCCCGACCGCCGGCCAGGCGCTCGGCGATGCCGTCGTCGACGACGATGTAGTTCAGGTGGCGGCGAAGGTCGGCGTCGTTGCGGAGCCGGGCGATGGTCTCGAAGCTGGCCTGCACTTCTGGATCGGAGATGCCGGTCGTGTACACCAGCTGGACGCCGCGGCGTTCGGCGACTGCGATCTGTAGGTCGAGGAGGTAGTCGGCGTTGGCCTTGCCGATGGGGTTGTCGAGGAATAGCACTCCGGGGTCCGCCGGCCGCTCTTGTCCGCGCACGTGGGCTCGCAGCGAAGCCATCGTGCAGTAGAGAAGGACGGCAGCGGTCAGCCGTTGTCCTCCCGAGAACTCGCTTGACAGTCGGTCTACGCCAACCGTCGCGTCGAACATGGCGGCGTTCGGTTTCATGATCGACACCGTGAATGCACGCTCGCCATCCGCGGTGCGCCGGACGACAGCGGCCCGGACGGCGTCGAGGACGATAGTGGTGGGGTCGCGCCGGTCGATGTGGACGGCGGCGTCGATGGCTACGCCCATCCGGGCGGCGAGCGTCGCGTCGTCGGGGCTTTGGAATCCGATGGTGAGGAACGGCTTGCTCGACCAGTCGCCGAGACCATCGGGGATGGTCGACATTCTCTGCGCCAGCTTCAAGAGCTTGAGGCGTTGCTCAACGAGGGTTGACAGCCGTTCAACGAGTCCCTCCCGGTGCTTGTGAACCTCTGCCAGTTCGGCGTCGATAGATGCCCGTATGGCGTCAAGTCCGTTGGCAAGCTCAGAGGCTCGTGGCGCCAAGGCGTTTCCCGGTTCCTCGGCGAGGGCGAGCTGGTGGCCGCCGATGCCCGAGTAGTTGCGGCCGACGGCCCGCACCTGATCCAGGGCGGCATTGCGGGCGTCGCCGGCCGATTGCTCCGCCGCAACAGTCTGTCGGTAGGAGGCGACCTGGTCGTCGACGAGCCGTTCGGCCTCATCGAGGCTGCCGTCGAAGGGGGTGACCCCGGCGGTGTCGATCGGTTCGTCGTCTACCGCGAGGGTTCGCTGATGGGCAGCGAGGACTTGTGCCCTGGAGTTGGCGGCATCGGCCGCTCGGCCAGAACTGGTCGCCCGTGCGTGGCGTTCGCGTGCCTGCTCAGCCACCTTGCGTTGTTCTTCGCCGACTTGGCGGGCCAGGTCTGCGGCGTGAGAGCGGTCGATCGGCTCGAGCTCGGCGGGAAGGTCGGTCCAACGCAGCCGGCCGGGGCGTTGGCGCTTCTCGAGCTCGGATTCGGCCACTTTGACGTCGCCAGCGGCGTCGGTGGCGAGGGCATCTAACCGAGCTGCTTCGGCGGCGGTCCGCCGTTGGGCTTCACGGCGGGCTCCGCTGTCGCCGGCGGCCGGGTCGGCGGTCAGTCTTCGGGCTTGGTCGACGACGGCGGGCGGTTCCCTCTTCAAGCGACTGGCGGCGTCGGCTTCGCGGGCCTCGGCGACGGACAATTCGTTGGCCAGGGCTTTGCCGGACGATTCGGTCTCCAGGCGATGGGCGGCGGCCTGGTAGGCGTGGCGCAGCACGGCCGTGGCGACAGCCGAGTCGGGTTCGGCGACAGACTCGACGACCGGGAGCGATCCTCGTTCCGTGCTGTGGGAGGCAGCGATACGGCGTCGCTCGGCGGCCTGGTCCCGAGCAGAGTCCCCGGCTACTCGGGCGCCGTCGGCCACTCTGGCCTCCTCGGTGGCGGTGACGTCGAGGGCTTGCGCTCGGGTTCGCCACTCGGCCGCTTCCGCCCGCCACCCAGCCGCCTGTCGGTCGCGCTTTGACTGCTCCTCGCAGTGGCCAGCATTGGCAGTCGCAGTGCGCACCAGCTCGGCAAGAGAAGCGGCGATGCCTTCCAGCGTCGAGTCCTCCTCCTTGAGGGTGGCGGACTCGACGACGATTTGGTCCCTGCGGGTAGTCGCATCTTGGAGGCGGGCACGCAGACGGACGGCCGTGGCTGCGAGGGAGTCCAGATGGCCGGCCGGACACTGGCCGAACAGCTGGCGGAGCCGTTCCGCCAAGGAACGATCGGCGGCCGCCTGAGCTTCGAGACGATCCTTGGTGTTGCCGGCGGCGGTCAGCCGGGCCTCTATGCGGACGCGTTCGTCGGCGGCCCATCGTTCGTCATAGAGACCCCGGTTGACGGGAGCGGCCCAGACAACACCTTCGGCCGCACGGTCGATGTCGCCGCCAGTTCCGAGGGCGACGATGCTGCGAAGGTCGAGACCCGCCGCGCATACTGCCTCCCGGGCGTCTCCGACCCGCTCGGGGTCGGTGACGACGATCCCCCCGGCCAGTGCGGGGTTGGCGGCAAGAAGGCGGGCCCGTTCGTCGGGGTCGTCCCGTTCGGCCAACCAGCGCCACCCAGACGTCGCCGGGATCCGTCTGTCGGTGAGAACGTCCCATACCTTGGTGACGTCCTCGGATGGCGGCAGCAGACCGCCGTCGCCGAGCGCATCGAGCGCGAGCTGATCGGCGCGGGTGGCGACGGCGAGCTCCCGCAGCTCCGTCTCCGCCGCGATGATCGCCTCCCGGAGCGCTTGGTCCAGGTCTGAGCTCCGAGCCCAAAGATCGACGATCGCCTCCCCGATGACTGCGGCAAGGCGATCCTCGTCGGCCAAGGCCGTCGCCAGGTTGCCGAGCCGGCTGTGCTCGGCTTCGGCTTCGTGTAGCGCTGGCCTCGTCTCGATGATGGTCGCCGCATGTGCGTCGTCCTCGGCGGTCAGCTCTGCTAGTCGGTCTTTGATCTCGCCACGGCGCCGGTTACGTTGCCCCAGATCGGTTTCGGCTTCGACCGCAGCGACGGTCCAGCGCTCTTCCCCGGCGGCGGCATCTTCGCCCTCGCTGAGGACCTGCTTGGCTACCAGCGCGGCGTGCGCCGCATCGGCGTCGGCGGCCCGCCCCTCGTTGGCTTTCGCATCGGCTCGGAGCTCGGATGCGTCAGCTTCGGCTTGACGACGACGGTCGTCCGCAGCGGTACGCCGTGTCTCGGCCTCTGAGGCGGCGGCATCCAGCCGTTCAGCGTCGCGGGCGGCGGCCGACATCTCGGCGTCGAGGCGGGCCCCGAGCTCGGCGGCCGCCTGGTCGCGAGCGGCGCGCAACGGGGCGTCCTCACGGTCGGCTCGATCAAGTTCGTCCTGGAGCCGAATCCGGTCAGCCGCCGCGGTGAGCTCGTCGATGACGGTGTCGAGGACCTTCCAGGCCTGAGCGGTGGCTGTTGCCTTGCTGGCGTCCGCCTGTGCCTTCTGTAGGGCGGCGTTGGCGTCGGAGAGCATGAACACGGCTTCGCGCCGCCGCAGCTCCTGGCCTTGGGCGACGAGCTGACCGGCTCGGTCGTCGAGCTCTTTGGCGACGCTCTCGTCCGCTTCGGCGGCGAGACGAAGCCGCTCCGCCTCGCCGGTGGACCGGACGACCTCGGCGGCGAGCGTTGCCTGCAGGGCCCAGCGCTCCCGTCGAGCGGCGGCGGTGGCGGTCTCGGCGGCGACTACCAGTGCGTGCGCTTCGGCCAAAGGTCGTAGGGCGGCCACTGCGTCGAGGGCGAACGCCCGCTCGGCCTCCAGGCCTTCGCGACGGGCCAGCTGGGTAGCGAAGCTGCCCAGCGTGTCGCCGAAGCTGCGCATCTCAGCGGGGTCGGCAATGGAGCGAAGGAGCATGCGGACGAAGTCGTCGCCGGTACGGATGGATGAGAACAGCTCTTCGGCGTCGGACTCGTCGGCGTTCATGGCCCGCTGGTAGGCGAACAGCTCGGGGTCAAGCGGGGTGTGGTTGAGCAGCCACTCCCGCCATCGTTCCGGCCTGTCCTGATCGGCCAGTTCGAGTGCAGGAGACGCGTGCCAGGCGTCGATGAGCCGGTCCCGAAACGCGGCGCGTGACGGCCGGCGGCCGCCGACACGGGTCGGGAGCAGCTCAAGGTCGAGAACTCCCGGGATCGGCCGGAACGAGTACCACCATTGGCGCAGATTTGATTGGTCGGCAGAACGGGTCCGGTTGCGCCACTCGAGCACGGTCCCAGTGATGAGGAGCGCCTCGCCGCCCTGTCCATCGTCGACACCCCATTCGAGCGCGACGTGGCCGGTGTCGTCGCTGAGGACGAAGTCACCCAGCTTCGCGCCACCGAGCGTGTACCGCCGCCCCGGGAGGACTGCGGAGAACACCAGTTTCAGCAGGACGCTCTTGCCTCCGCCGTTCTCCAGGTGGACGAGCGCGACTCTGGCTCCGTGGCCCGTCCGGTCGGTGAGGTCGATGGTGATCGGGTCGAACCGGGCGCCGGTCGGGCCTATCCCGTCGAGGCGGATCTTACGGAGGCGGGTCATCCGGCCCTCCCGGATGCGGCGGTGCCAGGATCGGTCTCGGCGATGCGGAGCACGTCGGCGTATAGCTCGCCACCCGACAACTCCCGGACCAGAATCCGGAACCGGGGCAGCGCCCGGTAGGTGCCACCGTCTTCGTCAGAGACTTTCTGGGCGAGACCCTGGTCGACCAGCCAGGCGAGCGCCTTGCCGATGATGGCGACGGTCGTGTAGCTGTTGCGGCGAGCGTCGCCGGTGCGAGCCGCGGAGGCTCGTCGAGCGAACGCCCGCCAGGTGCGTTCCAGCAGTGGCTCGTCAACGGGCGGATCGACATCGACCTCGTCGGCCGCGGCCCGCTCGTCCAGGCGACTGCACAGGCGCCGCAGGTACTCTTCGACGTCATTGACGGTCACCCGCGAGATGCGGTCCACCGTCTCGAGATGGGTCGGCTGGGGGTAGCAGAGGCGGGCAATCGCGACGAACGCCAGCCCGTGGATGACCCGCAGATCCATACGGCTCTCCGTGCGGGTTTGGCGGGCATAGTCGCGCAGGCCTATCGCGAACATGGAGTCTTCCTCGGCGCAGGCGACGGCGCCGACGATCGAGTCGACCGCGACCAGCCATAGTCCGAGCCCATCAGCGACGTCTTCGACCACCTTGGCAAAGGCGCCTTCGCCCGCATGCCGGGCCACCAGACGGGCGTAGTCTCCGCTGGGCTCCGCGCCCGGGGTCAGGCGCGGCTTCATCGCATAGGCGAGCAGGCGGGCGGCGTCGGCTACATCACTCATAGCCGTGCAGTCTCAAGGTCGGCCCGGAGGGCCGCAGGAACGAGCATCAAGTCGGCGCCTGCGAAACGCGGGTGCTCAAGGACTGTCCCGTCATCGAGCGCTACGAGAATGCGGTCGCCGCCCGTCGCGATGCGGTGCCCGAGGCCCGGATCGACAGCGCGAAGGGCCAACAACGCCACCAGGTGCGCGACATCATCTTGCGCCGTCGGCGTCGCGATGCGCGCTAGCAGGGCGGACAGCCGGGTGGGCCGATCGATGTCGGCGAGTACGGCTTCGGCAGCATCCCAGGTTCCATCGTCGAAGCGGGGGTCGCGGCGGATGTCGGTGAGATCGGGGGCATCGAGGTCGCCCTCGCCGGTGTCGTCCTCGCGAGGCGCCTGGCACAACATGGTCACCAGCCGGTCCATGTCGGCAACCACCGTCGCTGGCGCAGTGAGTCGCGAGAAGAACCGATCGACAGGCCGATCGGTGTCACGCAACGGCGCCTCGAGCAGCGGCAGGAGGATCTGGCGTTCCAGGTCGACGAGCGCGACCCGTGCTGGTGGGCGGGCCAGGATCTCTCGGGTCGCTTCGCGGAACTCTTCTCGGACCCCGAGCAGCCTCCGTTGAAGCGCTTCGTGCCGGGCTTGGCAGTCCTTCAGCAGCACGAGCATCTGGGACGCCTTGGCGCGAAGTGCCGGCTCGGTCGCCTCGTCGCGGCTGCGGGTGACGTTGTTGATGATTGCCCGCTCGGTCCTGTACCGGCGCAGCACGTGGTCGATCGCCCGTTCGATAAGGGCCGGAACTCGCTCCGCCCAGTCGACCTCGGCGACGTTCTGGCGCGTGGCGACCACCTCCCGGCGGATCATCTCTGCGTACTGGATGCTGCGGTAGCGGGCATGCTCGGCGGTCAGTACCGCCTCTCCCCACATGCCGCGGCGAACCAAGCTGTCCATCTTGGCGTCAACCGCCTCAGCGGCCGATTCGATGTCGGTGTCCAGAGCCCCGATGAGCACATTGATCGCCTGGTCGCTGGCTCGCAGGTAGATCTCACCGTCCATCCCGGCGTGCTCGGTCAGGAGCTGGACGTGAAATCCCCGGGCCTCGTAGCTGCCCCCATCGTCCCATTTGCCGTAGGCGGCGTGGAACGGTTCATCGCCGCCCCGGCCCGAGATCAGCCCTTCGACGACCCAGGAGGCCGCAGCGCGGGCTTCGTCGCCGGCGAGGTCCGGTGCCTGGCGAGAGGCTTGTCCGGCGACAAGGTCGACAGTGACGTCGTAGGAGGCGCCGGTGTCGAAGTCCATCGCCACCGCGACCGCGTCGATCGCCACGAACGCCAGCTCCCAGCAGTTCAACTGCGTCCAACGGCCCTCCGCGACCCGCGCCTTGTTGGATTCGAGGGCGTGCAGTGGTGCCGTGCAGGCGAGCGCTTTGACCCGCCGCGAAAGACTGTCCGCGGCCACCGAGCCGGTGAAGGCGCTCAGATTCAGACTCAACGTCGGTCGGTGCTCGTCCCCGTCCAAGTCGACGCCGTCATCGCCTCCGAATCGGGGCGACGGCTCGGTGTCGTATGAGGCGGTGTTTGGCGTGGTCATGAAGAATCCCCTGGTCACGGCGCCGAAACCGTCACCACCGCAAAGGATACCGACGGGCTGTGACAGGATCCTCTGGGCGGCGCGTGACGCACCGGAGCGAGGTCTCCTGGGCACGAGCCGGCGGCACCGTACTGGCGGTCTACGACGACCGGGCTCGCTGCGGACGAGCAGGTCGACGAGTCCGTCGAACGGGTCGGGCCGGCAGTGAATTGAGGGCTGCCTGGTCCTGAGATGGGGAAGAAGAGCAGGTCAGAGCCTACGGCAGCGCATTACGCAGGCTCACCTACCACGCCCTTCTCCGGACCAGAGTCCAGGACCGTCAGGGCCTAGCGATGTCACCTCCACCAAATCGCCGTATTCGAACTCGCTCGAAGAGAAGAGCAGGTCGAACAGTGGGTGGTACCCGACGTCGGTGATCTTGCCG
>JAKARG010000075.1 GCA_021819345.1 Actinomycetes bacterium
CGACGGCCATCTCTCGGGCGGCGCCGGGGAGCCACCGCCGGAAGTACTCCGGCGGGGTCACGTTGTGGTAGTCGACCACGATCCGCTGCCCGCGGCGACCCCGCTCGAGCAGCCAGTCGGCGAGCGGCGCGTGGGTGGAGGCGTGGTAGAGGACGATCCGCTCGTCGTCGACCCGGCCCGGGCCGTCGAGCCAGGGACGGACCTGGCCGGCGAGCTCGGGGGAGACCACGTCCGCGTAGAGGTCGGAGCCGTGCCCCGCAGAGCGAAGCGCCCGGCGCACCTGAAGCGCGTGCGCGCCGATCGCGTCGTGGGTCCCGAGGACCGGGAGCAGCTGGTCGACCCTCACCGGATCGTCGGGCTGCTGGTGCCCCCACCCTGCTCCGGCTCGTCCAGCCTCGACCGCTCCAGCCTCTCGACCCGCTGGCGGAGCTCACCCAGCTCGGCAGCCACCTCGGCGCGGTCTCCCTCGAGCCGCTCCGCCAGGGCCTCACCCATGGCGACGACGGCGGCAGCGAAGGCTGCGAGCTGGGAGGTCAGGTAGCGCAGGTACCACGAAGTGGCCCGCTTCACCGCTGTCTTCAGGTGAGCGCCGCCAGGCAAGCTGGACACCGTCGGCACGTCGAGGTCGAAGCTGGCAGCCTCCGCCACCGCAACGAGCTCGGAGCCGAGGTCACCGGCGGGCCTCCGGCCGCTGACCGCGAGAGCCGCCGATGCCGACCGAACCAGCTCCAGGTAGCCGGGGGCGATCTGCTCCAGGCGGGCCTCTGCACGAGCAACAGAATCAGTATCCTCTGTCACCCGCACGACGCTATCGGAGCCCCCGGCGGGCTCCAGGGGGCAGCGGTGGGGCCCCGGCGCCGGCCCAGTGCTCCCAGACCTCCCCGGGGCTCAGGGTCCAGCCGCGAGACAGCAAGCGGCGAGAGCGCAACGCCCAGGGCACCCGCTGTGCCAGCGCGCTCTGCGTGCCGTCCTCTCCACCTTCGCCGAAATCGCGTCGGACCGCAGGCCAGGCCCGCAGCAGCGGAGCGTTGCGCAGCAGGCAGGCGGCGTGGTTGGCCGGCACCCAGCGCCTCACCCACGCTGCGTTCCAGCCCCCGCTCGTAGCCGACGCCCGGTGCTCCACGACCCCCTTGGGGTCGTAGACGATCCGCATCCCCGCCAGCCGGGCCCGCCAGCTCCAGTCGGCGTCCTCGAAGTAGGCGAACATCTCCTCCGCCAGACCACCGATCCGTCTCCAGGTCTCCGCACGGGTCACGAAGGCGGTGCCACTGGCGAAGAAGTGCTCCCTCGGTCGGTCGAAGCGGCCGTCGTCGGGCTCCCGGTCGCCGGCGTCGCCGAGGATCCCGTCGAGCGACAACCACGAACCGGCCTTGTTGACCAGGCGTAGCGGCGGGCCGCTGGCCTCTGCACCCTCGACGTCGACCACTGCGCCGGGCCCTGGCACCGGCACGTAGACCGGGTGCCCGGGCCGGCTCCAGCGCCACCGCTGCCCCTGCTCGTCGATCTCCAGGCGATGGATCCCCGGCCCGCAGAGCGCGCCGAGGACGTCACGGCCCTCGACGCTCGCCCGGGTGACCTTGACCCCGAGGACCCGGTCGTCTCCCGGGGACTGCCAGGGCTCCGCGTCGATGCCGAGCTCCAAGAAGCTGCCGCGGTAGAGCACCTTCGGGGTGACCGCTGCCACCGAGGGGTCCGCGAGGGTCTCGGCAGCACCGGCCAGCCAGCCGGGGGTCGCGACAGCGTCGTCGTTCAGCAGCGCGAGCAGGTCGCCGTCGGCGTGGGCCACCCCGAGGTTGACCCCGGCGGCGAAGCCGAGGTTGCGGGGCGCACGCACCACCGTGGCACCGAGACGGTGGCCGATCAGCGAGGCCGCCCCGTCGGGCGAGCCGTTGTCGACCAGGACCACCTGGTCGACTTGGTCGACGGCAGAGTCGAGGGCGTCCTCCAGCCAGTCCCCGGGCTGGAGGCTCACCACTACGACGCTGGTCCGCACCCCGAGGAGCCGAGCCCGGCTACGACCGGCTCAGGCCGGGGCGGGGGCGGTCACATCGGCGGCCCGCTCGATCACCTGGTCGATGAAGCCGTAATCCTTTGCCTCTGCGGCGGTGAACCAGCGGTCCCGGTCGGAGTCGGCCTCGATGCGCTCGAGCGGTTGGCCGGTGTGCATCGCGATCCGCTCCGCCATCATCCGCTTCAGGTAGATGATCTGCTCGGCCTGGATGGCGATGTCCGCCGCCTGGCCCTGGGCCTGGCCCGAGGGCTGGTGCATGAGGATGCGCGAGTGGGGCAGGGAGTAGCGCTTGCCCGGCTCGCCGGCGCAGAGCAAGAACTGGCCCATCGACGCCGCGAGGCCCATGCATACCGTCGAGACGTCGCAGGGGACGAACTGCATCGTGTCGTAGATCGCCAGGCCGGCGGTGACCGACCCTCCGGGCGAGTTGATGTAGAGGTGGATGTCGCGCTCGGGGTCCTCCGCGGCGAGCAGGAGGAGCTGGGCACAGATGAGGTTGGCGCTGGTGTCGTCGACCTGGGTACCGAGGAAGACGATCCGCTCGCGCAGCAGGCGCTGGTAGACGTCCGGGTTGCGGTCCGAGCCGGAGAGCTGGGCGGTCGCCGCGAGGTGACCCTGCCCGAGCAACTGGCCCTGCCCTGCGGAATGGTTCTGTCCGGCCATGACCCGAGCGTACCCTCTCCCCCCGAGCGGGCGGTCCCTCCCGGCCCCCCGGCCGCCCGCCTCCGCCGCCCGACCGCCCGGAGCCTGCCTTGCGGACCGGGCGCGGCGATGCGATCGTGACCGGGTGCGGCGGCGGAGGCTCGGGTGGCGCAACGTCGCCGTGGGCGCAGCAGCTCTTCTCGGCCTCGGCTTCCTCCCTTCTTGCAGGCTTGCTTCGATCGACCAGACGGCGAGCGCCGCGGATCGGCCCCGGCTCCCATCGACCATTGCGAGCTTCGAGGGTCACCGCCTGGTCGAGGAGTGGGCCCGGGAGCTGCCCGACCAGGGCCACCCGATCGCCCTCTCGTCACCCACGGTCGCAGTGGTCTCGGGGCGCCGGGCGGTCGTGGTCGGCGACCTCGCCGGCAACCTGTGGGCGCTCGACCTGGCCGGCGGCGCGACCGTACCGGGCTGGCCCTACGAGGCCGGTGCACCGATCGAGTCACCTCCCTCGGCAGCCGCTGGCCGGGTGCTGGTCGGCGTCGGGAGCGCTGCGGTCCCGGGAGTCAGCGGGGGCTACCGCAGCGTGTGGGCGTCGGGAGCCGACAGCGGACACCTCGACTGGGCCCGCACCGTCACCCTCACCCCGAACGGGGGGCGACCCACGGGGGTCTCCGCCGGCCTCGCCGTCGGTGTGCTCCAAGGTCGGACCTCGGTGGTGGCCGGCTCGCTCGGCCAGCTGGAGGGCGCCTACACGCTCGGCTCCGGGGCGAGCCTCCGGGGCTTCCCCTGGTGGCAGGCCGACACGCAGTTCGACACCCCGGCGGTCGCCGACCTCTTCGGCAACGGCCAGGACGAGATCGTCGAGGGCGGGGCGTCCACCGCCAACCCCTACCTCCACCCGCCCTACTACAACGGCGGCCACCTACGGGTCCTCTCCGAGGACGGCCGGCTGCTCTGCGTGCACAACACCAACGAGGAGGTCGACTCCTCGCCCGCGGTCGGCCGCTTCCTCCCCGGCGGAGGGGTCGGGATCGTCGCGGGGACCGGCACCTACTACAAGGGGGTCTCCGACGAGGACGCCCTGTTCGCGATGACCCCGACCTGCAAGGTCGTCTGGGAGGAGCACCTCGCCGGGGCCACCTCCGACAGCCCCGCCCTCGTGGCGGCGCAGCCCGGCGCCGGCCTCGAGATCGCCATGGGCACCGCGGCGAGCAGTGGCGGCACGGCCTACCTGATCGCAGGAGACGGCGGGGTCCTCTGGCAGACCCACCTGGCCGGGTCGGTCATCGGCGGGATCACGAGCGCTGACCTCGGGGGCACCTCGGCGGGGCGGCCCTACCAGGACCTGCTCGTGCCGACCACTGCCGGGCTGTACATCCTCGACGGGCCGACCGGCCGGGTGCTCGCCCACCTCCCCGGGATCGGGCTGCAGTCCTCCCCGCTCGTCACCGACGACGCCAACGGGCTGATCGGCATCACCATCGCCGGCTACGACGGCTACAACGCCGGCGAGGTCCTGCACCTGGAGGTCACCGGCACCGAGGGGCGACTCGCCGACGAAGCCGGGGCGTGGCCGATGTTCCACCGGGACCCGCAGCTCACCGGCAGCACCCTCCCACCCCGCTGACGAGCCCTGCTGCACGAGCGGCCGGCTCGGTGGTGCGGGCGCTCAGTCCTCCGAAATGATCTCCCAGCGCGGCAAGAGCGTCGCCACCCCCCAGTCCTCACCACTCGCCCCCCGTTCGACGTCGAAGCGCAGCAGGTTCTGGCGGTAGTCGAAGACCTTCATCATCGTGATGTCGGTGAGCACCGGGGTGAGCTCGTAGGTACCGGGGAGCAGGTTCACCCGCTCCAAGCAGACGTCGACGTGCCCGGGGCCGTCGAGCTTGTCGGGCACGCACCCATAGGACCTGGTGTTCGGGCCCGAGACCGGTTGGCCGTTGATCGTCGCGAGATAGAAGGAGAAGATCGGCTGGGCGATCGGCTCGTGCATCTCGTAGTGCAGGCGGATCGTCGCCGGCACGCCGCTCACCAGGCGGTCGGTCGGGCACCCGTCCGCGTCGATCAGCTCCACCTTGGTGATCTGGCCCTCGCCGCTGCCCCAGCGGGGATGGCCGGACTCGTCACTGCGGTTGTCCCCCCCTACCGAGCCGGTGTAGTGCTCGATCACCTCCCGGGCGCCGCCGATCTCACGGAGCCTCCCGTGGTCGAACCACGCCACCCGGTCGCACATGTTCTGCACCGAGCCCATCGAGTGGGAGACGAGGATGATCGTGCGCCCGTCGGCCTTCATGTCGGCGAACTTCTCGTTGCACTTGCGCTGGAACCCCTCGTCGCCGACCGCGAGCACCTCGTCGACGAGCAGCACCTCGGGGTCCACGTTGATGGCGACGGAGAACCCCAGGCGCACGTACATCCCCGAGGAGTAGTTCTTCACCGGCTCGTCGATGAACGCCCCGACGCCGGCGTACTCGACGATCGTGTCGAAGCGACGCCGCAGCTCCTTTTGCGAGAGCCCGAGGATCGCACCGTTCAGAAAGACGTTCTCCCGGCCGCTCAGCTCGGGATGGAAGCCCGAGCCGAGCTCGAGCAACGAGGAGACCTTTCCCCGGACCTCGATCCGGCCGGTCTCGGGGCGCAGGATCCGGGTGAGGCACTTGAGCATCGTGCTCTTGCCCGAGCCGTTCTCCCCGATCAATCCGAAGGTCTGACCGGTCGGCACCTCGAAGCTCACGTCGCGGACCGCCCAGAAGTCCTCGGCCACCACCCTCCGGCCGCGCATGATCGTGGCCTTGAGCGAGTTGTTGCGCTCGTGGAACAACCTGAACTTCTTCGACACGTTCTCGGCGAGGACCGCCCGCTCGGCCACCGCCTAGAGCTCCTCCGCCAAGCGGCGCTCCATCCGGCCGAAGACCCGCAGCCCCACCCAGAACAAGGCGAAGGCCCAGACGGCGAAGTAGAGCAGCGACCACCCGTCGGGCGCCCGGCCGTAGAACATGGTCGAGCGGAACAGCGCCGCCATCTCGGTCATCGGGTTCACCCGGAGCACCTCCAGCGCGCCGAGGTGGGTGCCGGGGAGGTGGTGGCCCTGGAGCGTGCTCGGGGGGTAGACGATCGGTGTGGCGTAGAGCCAGAGCAGGAAGAAGATGCCGAGGAAGTGCTCGATGTCGCGGAAGTAGACGTTGAGGATGCTGAACAGCAGGCCGGCGCCGAGGCCGAAGACCCCGACCAGCAGGATCAGCACGAAGGTCACCGGCAGCCACTCGATCGCCCAGTAGTCGCCGAAGGCGAGCAGGACCACGAGCAACAGGCCCATCTCGATGAGGTGCGACACGAGGGCCGCACCTACCGTCGAGGCGGGCAACAGCTCCCGGGGGAAGTAGGTCTTCTTGATCAGGTTGCCGTTGCCCACCAGGCTGCCGACCGAGCTCATAACCGAGGTCTGGAAGAAGTTCCACGGGAGCAGGGCGCAGAGCAGGTAGAGGGCGTAGACCTGGAGGTGCGAGGGACCCTCCTCGGGGGGCTTGGCCTTGAACAGGACGCCGAAGACGACCGTGTAGACGAGGGTGTTGGCGAGCGGGTTCAGCAGCGACCAGATCCAGCCGAGGAAGGACCGCTTGTACTTCGAGCGCAGCTCCCGCAGGGTCAGGTTGTTGAGCAGCTCCCGGGAAGAGCGGTACTCGGCGAGGGTGGTCACGGTCGGCGCCGACCCGGCTGCGACATCATCGCCCCGATGCTAGCGGTGGGGCCCCGGGACGGCCGAGCGGCGGGCGCCGAGCGGCGCGACGCTCCGGTCGGCGGGCCGGATGCCGGCGGAGCCGACGACTACGGCGGCTACCGCGAAGGCGGCCCCCCCGGGCCCGCAAGGCCGGCGGCGAGCTCGGCGAACGCCTTGGCGCGATGCGACAGGCGGTTCTTGTCGGCCGCCGACATCTCGGCGAAAGTCCTCCCGTCGCCTGCGGACGGCGCGAACACCGGGTCGTAGCCGAAGCCCTGGTCACCCCGGGGCTCGGTGGTGATCGAGCCCTCGACGACACCCACCCCGATCACCTCGCGCCCGTCCGGCCAGCGGGCGAGGGCGACGGTCCGGAAGCGGGCGCTACGAGCCGGGGGCGGCACGCCGGCGAGCGCGCCGAGCAGCTTCGCCACGTTGTCGGCATAGGTCGCCCCCGGCCCGGCGTAGCGGGCGGAGAGCACCCCCGGAGCCCCACCCAGGGCGTCGACCTCCAAGCCGGTGTCGTCGGCGACCGCAGCTGCCCGGGCGAAGTCGGACACCGCCAGCGCCTTCAGGCGTGCGTTGTCCTCCAGGGTCTCGCCGGTCTCCTCCACCTCGCCGAGGCCGGCCGGTCGCCCGAGGATCCGGGCCACGCCTCTCAGGAGCTCGACCATCTCCCTGGCCTTGTCGGGGTTGGCAGAGGCGAGCACCAGCTCCGGAAGACCGCTCACCGACGCGGCGGGGGCGGGGCGGCGAGCACTGCCTCCTCCGCGGCGACCAGCTCCCCGATCCCCTTCGACGCCAGGTCGAGCAGCGCGTCGAGGCGGTCCCGGCCGAAGGTGGCGCCCTCTGCGGTCCCTTGGACCTCCACGAAGCGACCCGAGGCGGTCATCACCACGTTCATGTCGACCTCGGCCCGACTGTCCTCGTCGTAGGCGAGGTCGACCAAGGCCTCGCCGTCGACCAGGCCGACCGACACCGCGCCCGCCGCCTCCCTCATCGGGTGAGCCCGGACCCGACCGTCGGCGACGAGCCGGCTGAAGGCGTCGTGGAGGGCGACGTAGGCACCGCAGATGCTCGCCGTGCGAGTACCGCCGTCGGCCTGGAGGACGTCGCAGTCGAGGTTCACCTGCACCTCCCCCATCGCCTGCAGGTCGGTCACGGCTCGAAGCGACCGGCCGACGAGGCGCTGGATCTCCTGGGTGCGCCCGGACTGGCGACCCCTGGCGGCCTCCCGGTCGACGCGCTCGGGCGAGGACCCGGGGAGCATCGAGTACTCGGCGGTCACCCACCCCTTCCCCGTCCCCCGCATCCAGCGAGGCACGTCGTCGGCCACCGACGCGGTGCAGAGCACCAGGGTGCGCCCGACCCGGATGAGCACCGAGCCGGCGGCGGCAGTCGTGTAGTCCCGGGTCAGCTCGACGGGCCTCAGCTCGTCGGCCCTCCGTCCGTCGGTGCGCTCGACCATAGCGAGGCGACCCTAGCCGGCCCCACCGGTCAGCCGCCGGGGCGGGGTCTCCGCCGAGACCGCCGTCTACCTCCGATCAGAAGTAGATGACCTGCCGGGCCCGCTCGGTGACGGCGTCGATGTCGCCGGTCCACGCCCCGGTGGACAGGTACTTCCAGCCGGCGTCGCAGACCATCGCGACGATCACCCCCCGGTCGATCTCCTCGGCGCACTTGGCCGCTCCGGCGAGGATCGCCCCCGAGGAGATCCCGGCGAAGATGCCGACCTCCGCCAGACGCCGGACCCACAGGATGCTCTCCCTCGGACCGACGACCCGGCTGCGGTCGAGCAGCTCGAAGCCGTCGTTGTCCACGAACACGGGGGGGACGAACCCCTCGTCGAGGTTCTTCAGCCCGTCGACCATCTCCCCTGCCGGCGGCTGGACCGCCCAGAGCTGGACAGCTGGGTTCTGCTGCTTCAAGAAGCGCCCCACCCCCATGAGGGTGCCGGCGGTGCCGAGGCCGGCGATGAAGTGGGTCACTTCCGGGCAGTCCCTCCAGATCTCCGGGCCGGTGCCCTCGAAGTGGGCCTTGGGGTTCGCCGGGTTGGCGTACTGGTAGGGGAACCACCACTCGGGGTGCTCGGCGGCGAGGGCCTGGGCCCGGCGCATCGCGCCGTTGGAGCCCTCCGAGCCAGGGGACCACACGATGTCCGCCCCCCACGCCTCGAGCAGCTGGCGGCGCTCGACGGAGACGTTCTCCGGTAGCACGATGGTGATCGGATAGCCCTTGACCCGGGCGATCATCGCCAGGGCGATGCCGGTGTTGCCCGACGAGGACTCGACGATCCGCTGGCCGGGACGGAGGCTCCCGTCCTTCTCCGCCTCCTCGACCATGGCGAGCGCCGCACGGTCCTTCACCGAGCCGCCCGGGTTCTGGCCCTCCAGCTTCACAAGGATCGCGACCTCGGGATTGGGGCTCAGCTGACTGACGTCGACGAGCGGGGTGTCGCCGATCAGCTCGAGGACGCTCTGGTAGCGGGCCACGGCTCAGCTGCTCCGGCGGGGCTGCGCCCCGCACCCATCGATGCCCGGCGAGCTGGCGCTCGCTCGGGCATCCCGAGCCGTTCGCTGCGCTCCCACCTCAGCCCCCGGCGACAGCCGGCATCAATGTGAGGGTGTCGGCGTCGGAGACAGTGGTGTCGAGCTTGCCGAGGTAGCGGATGTCGTCGTCGTTCAAGAACACGTTGAGGTGGCGGTGCAGCTCCCCCTCGGGGGTGAGCAGCTGGTCTCGAAGGGCAGGGTGGCGGACCACCAGGTCGGCGAAGACCTCGCCGACCGTGCCGCCCTCGGCGGCCACCGACGCGCTGCCACCGGCAGCTGGGCGGAGGAGGGTTGGGAGCCGGACGTCGACCATCGGATAGCGCTCCATCGGTTCGGGAGGATGCCGGTCGGACAAACCCGACCAGCTCGGTCGTCATTGTAGAACGACCGGCTCCTCCTCGATGTTCCCGTCGCGGATCCTGAAGCTGCGCAGGACCGGCTCCAGGTCCCGGAGCGAGACCAACACGTAGTGCCAACCCGGGTCGGGTGCCTGGGAGACGTCGGTCGGCGAGGGCCAGGCATCGGTGTGGGTGTGGGAGTGCCACACCCCGACCAGCTCCCCGCCGGCGGCCGCTTCCGCCCGGTCGGCCCGCAGCAGGTCTCCTGCGTCGACGGTGTAGACCCGGGAGGAGGAGGCAGCGTTGGTGGTCGGATAGGCACGCAAGCCGAGCGCGTCGTCACCACCCCGACCCCCGAGCAGCCCGCACGCCTCCAGCGGAGCGCCGAGCAAGCAGTGGGCGAGGACTTTCTCCCAGACCGCCGCCTCCAGTACGAGCACCGCTGCGCACGGTACCGTGCTCGCATGGCCCCGAAGCATCCCGCCAAGTCGGCGGGGCCGCGCGCCGTCGCCACCAACAAGCGGGCCCGCTACGACTACGACCTGCTCGACACCTTCGAGGCCGGCATCGTCCTCGTCGGCAGCGAGGTCAAGTCGGTGAGGGAGGGCCGGGTGCAGCTGCGGGACTCCTACGCCCGGGTTCAGGACGGCGAGGTCTGGTTGCACGGCGTGCACGTCTCTCCCTACGCCTACACCAACGGCTTCGGCGCCGTGGACAGCGACCGCAGCCGCAAGCTGCTCCTGCACCATCGGGAGATCGCCGAGCTCGGCGAGCGGACCGCGCAGGACTCGCTCACCATCGTGCCGCTGTCGATCTACTTCAAGGACGGCCGGGCCAAGGTCGACCTGGCGCTCGCCCGGGGGCGCCGCCGCTACGACAAGCGCCGTGCGATAGCCGAGCGCGACGCCGACATGGAGGCCCGGCGCGCCGCGCGCGCCCGGACGCGCCCGGAGGGCCGAGCATGAGAGCCGGCGGGCGACGAGTAGAGCCAGGAGCCCACCCTCGTGCGAGCAGTGGTGGCTCGCGATGAACGACACCGTGCGACTGGGGCACATCCGCGGAGTACGGATCGGCCTCAACTGGTCGCTGATCGTGATCGTCGGCATCTTCGCCTTCGCCCTCGCCGGCAACCGCT
>JAKARG010000076.1 GCA_021819345.1 Actinomycetes bacterium
TTCCGATCTTCCCATCTGGCCGACGAACAGCTCGGACCGGTTGTCCACGGCGTCCCGGTGACCGGCGGCGGTGAGGACCGGCGCCCCGATGGCGTCCGCCAGAGCGGCGGCCTGTGCGCTCGCGTCGGCCCACACGACGCCGCCGCCGACGACCAGGACTGGGCGCGCCGACGCAGCGACGATCGCTGCCGCCCGGGCGACACCGGCCTCGTCGATCGAACGAGTGAACCGTGTGGCGCCGCCGGCCCGGCCGCCGGGGCGGCGGGGCTCGACAGCCTCGGCCAGGATGTCGCGCGGCACGTTGACGTAGACGGGCCCTCGCGGCTGCCCCTCCGCCAGGCGGCAGGCGTAGTCCACGAGCTCGGGGATCCGATCGGCGGTGGGCACCTCGAGCACGGCCTTGGCCACCGGCTGCACCATGCGGACCTGGTCGACCTCCTGGAAGGCGTCGCGGCCGGCGTGGTCGCGAGACACTGCGCCGCCGATGGCGACGACCGGCGAGCCGCCCAGCTTGGCGCACGCCAGGCCGCTGACCAGGTTGGTGACACCCGGCCCGCTCTGCCCGCCCAGGACCACGGCGACCCGCCGGCTGGCCCTGGCCATCCCGTCGGCCATGAACGCGGCCGCCCGCTCGTCCCTCGCCCCCACGTAGCGGACCGTGCCTCGCTGGAACAGCGCGTCGTAGAGCTCCATCAGGGAGGAGCCCACGAGACCGAAGGCGTGGGTGACGCCGTGGCCCTCGATCTCCTGGAGCGCCGCCATCCCGCCGGTCAGCGACGAGCCGTTGTGCCCGGCAGACCCGGTGGCCACCGGCGCCGTCACCTGAGCGGCACCGACGTCGGTCGCCTCCGGCACCGCTCGACCCCCCCGCTGCTTCCCTGCTCGCGTCATGACGGGTTCCTTCCCACGAAGAAGTCACCGAAGCTCGCGGGTTCGTGATCGATCAGGCCGCTCCTGAGGAGCCCGGCTGCGACCTGTGCCATCTGCCCGTCGGTCAGCTTCATGGCCGGGGCCCGCAGAGGTCCGCCGTTGTACCCCTGCAGCCATGCCTGGTACTTCCACAGGTAGCGGTGGAGGAAGTTCGCCCCCGCCATCTGCGCGCTCAGCGCGGTCCGCACCTCGCGCGCCGGCTGGAGGGCCCAGTAGCGCTCCAGCGCCTCGTCCCGGCGCCCCCGGCGGACGAGGTCGAAGATCTCGGGGACCGCGGCCCCGTAGTACTCGTAGTTGCTGGTCCCCACCCAGGGCGTGTCGTAGCGGTCGGCCCACATCACGAGGTTGGGCTCGTGCGGGTCGCAGACGAGGACCCCGCGGTCGCGGAACCGCTCGAAGCACTGCCAGGTGCCCACCACCCCCGGCTGCCCCACCTCGTACTTGAGCGCCACCACGTTGTCGATGCCGACCAGCTCGTCCCAGACCGCCAGGGGGAAGCCGCTGCGGTCGAGCCGCCCGAAGTTGAAGTGGGGCGCGCAGAACAGGACGACGGCGAGGTCGCAGCCCTCGCACACAGCCCGGGTGTAGTCGCTCAGCTCGCCGGCGGTGCCGGGGTGGAAGCTGTTGGGGTATGCCATGAGGAGCGCGTCGACCCCGATGGCCCGGGCGTCAGCGGCGACGGCCAGGGTGCTCCGGAGCGTGTCGAAGGACCCGTGCAGCACGAAGTACTGCCTGCCGGCCGCCTCGTCGACGGCGATCTCCATGAAGGTGCGCATCTCGGCCGGCGTGGTGCCCGCCTCCGACACGAGCAGGGCGCCCCAGAAGCCGAGCTCGATGTTGCGCCGGACGTCGTGGCGGATCCCCGCCTCGTTCAAGGAGGTCAGGTCTGTGCTGTAGCTGGGGATGATCACGTTGCACACCCCCTCGAAGTTCTCTGCCGCCCACGCCTTGGCATCGGCGCGGGTGAACCGGTCACGTGGTGCCACGGTCGCCCCCGATCACGCGTACGGTTTGGTCGTCGGGAACGGACCCAGATCCTGGCCCAGGCCCATGGCGCGGGCCCGGCGGTAGGCACCGATGGCCACGGCGATGTCCTGCAGGGCGTTGCCGGAGGACTTGAACATGGTGCGCTGGCCGTCCGACGTGCGCCCGACCCGGCCCGCGACGAGCTCCCACAGCTCGGGGAGCGCCGACAGGTCCGCGCCGCCGGTGGCATGCCCGTCACCCGAGACCTCCACGCTGGACCGGTCGTCGACCACGATCACGTCGCACGCGGGCCAGACCGCCTCCTCCACCTCGCGTGCCTCGGGTCGGACCGAGCTCAGGCCAGTCACGTGGCCGCCGGGACGGAGCCACTCGGTCCGGTAGACCGGCGTGGAGGAAGCCCGCAGGGCCACGACGGTGACGGGGGAGGACTCGGCCAGCTGGGCCGGGTCGTCCACTGCGGTGGCTTCGACCTGTAGGTCGCGCCGCGCCCAGGCCGCACAGTCCTCCCGGGCTTCTCGCCGCGGGCTGTGCACGTACACGTGGTCGAGCCGGCGCAGATGGGCGTAGGCCCGCAGCAAGGCGCGCGCCTGCACACCCGATCCGAGGATCCCCACGGTCGTCTCCCCCGCAGGGGCCAGCAGGTGGGTCCCCAGCGCGTTCGTCGCCGCCGTCCGCTGGGTGGTGACGGCGTCGGCGTCCATCATGGCGACCAGCTCGCCGGAGCCGATCTCGTACAGGCCGACGATGTAGCGCATGCCGATGCCCGGTGCGCGGTTCATGGCCTTGAAACCCATGAACCCCGAGCCGTTGAGGAAGGCCATGCTGATGCGCAGCCAGCCACGGCCGTCACGGGCGTCGACGGTCTGGCGCGGCGGCATGGTGACCAGGTCGTCGGCCTGCTCCTGGCAGGCGGTGCGCAGCTCGCCGATGGAGGCCTGGACGTCGAGCACCTCCTGGAGCGTGACGGCATCGAGCAACAGGGTCATCGGTCTCCTTGCACCTTCTCCACCGGCCTCGGTCGCCGGCGACGGACCTGCCCGCCGCGGTCGCCGGGGCTCACCACGACACCGCCGTGTACTTCTCCTCCAAGAACTCGAGGAGGCCCTCCTGCCCGCCCTCGCGGCCGATGCCGCTCTGTTTCATGCCGCCGAAGGGTGCAGCCGGGTCCGACACCAGGCCCCGGTTGATACCGACCATCCCCGTCTGCAGGCGCCCCGCCAGCCGGAGCCCCCTGCCGACATCCTGCGTGTAGACGTACGCGGCCAGGCCGGACTCGGACCCGTTGGACCAGGCGACGGCCTCGTCCTCGTCGTCGAAGGGGACCACGGGAGCGACGGGACCGAAGATCTCTTGCGACACGAGCTCGGCGGACGGATCCACGGCGCCGAGGACCGTCGGTGCGTAGAAGTACCCGGGGCCCTCCCGACGAGCCCCCCCGGTGACGACCGACGCCCCCGCCGACACCGCCCGTTCGACCAGCTGCTCGACCTTGGTCCGCTCCTCCTCTTTCACCAGCGGGCCCACGGCGACCCCGTCGGCGAGACCGGGTCCGACCCGGACGGCGCCCATGGCCTGCGCCAGGCGCTCGGTGAACTCCTGCGCCACCTCCCGTTCGACGTAGAACCGGTTCCCGGCGATGCACGAGGCGCCGCCGTTTCGGAGCTTGGCCACCATCGCCCCGGCCACCGCCTCGTCCATGTCGCAGTCGGCGAGGACGATGAACGGTGCGTTGCCACCGAGCTCCATCGAGCTGTTCACGACCCGCTCCGCGGCGTGGCCCAACAGGATCCGGCCCACGCGCGTCGAGCCGGTGAACGACAGCTTGCGCACCGGCGGGCCTTGGAGCAGGGAGCGGACCACGGCGTCGCTGTCCGAGGTGGGCACGACGTTGACCACCCCGGGATCGGCGCCTGCCTCCGTCACGATGGCTGCCAGGGCAAGGGCGGTGAGGGGGGTCTCCGGCGCGGGCTTCACCACGGTGGTGCAGCCGGCGGCGAGCGCTGGTGCCAGCTTCCGGGTCACCATGGCGGCGGGAAAGTTCCACGGCGTCACCAGCAGGCTGACCCCGACCGGTTCGTGGGTGACGACGATCGTCTTGTCACCGCCGGGCGCTGAGCTGATGCGGCCCGGGACGCGTACGGCCTCCTCCGAGAACCAGCGGAAGAACTCCGCGGCGTAGCGGACCTCGCCGACCGCGTCGGCGAAGGCCTTGCCGTTCTCGCGGACGATCAGCAGGGCCAGATCCGTCTCGCGCTCGCACATGATCTCGAAGGCGCGGCGCAGCACCTCGGCGCGATGGCGCGGCGGGCGGGCCGCCCAGCCGGCGAGCGCGGCAGCTGCGACCGCCGCCGCCCGAGCGGCATCGTCCACGCCGGCATCGGCGACGAGCGCCAGCACGGACTCGGTGGCCGGATCGATCACCTCGAGCGTGCGACCACCGGTCGAGGCGACCGCTTCGCCGCCGATGGCGAGCCCGGTGGGGACGGCGCCCACCACCACGTCGGCCCGGGCCTCCCTGGCCTGCGCCCCGTCGTGGCCGGCCACCTTGGCACCGTCGCTGGTCGGCGGCACGACGGCGGCACTGCCGCGCGCCGTGCTGGCACCGGCAGGCCCGGTGTCGCTCACCACGCTCATTCGGGGATCCGGCCGGAGATGAACCCGCTGTCGTCGTCGGGGACCGTGAACCCCGAGGCCTCGATGCCGCGTCGCAGCATGGCCATCTGGGCAGCGCTCAGGCGCATCTGGGGCATGCGCAGCAGCCCGCCGTTGAAGCCGTGCAGCCAGCCCAGGTACTTCCACCCGTTGCGGTGGATGAGGTTCGCGCCCCCGAAGGTCGCGCTCCACGACCCCCGCGCCTCGCGGGCCGGCTGGTAGGACCAGAAGAGCTCCATCCCCTCGCCCCACCTGCCCTCGTGGAGCATGGCGAACCAGGTCGGCACCCGGTCGCCGTAGGCCTCGTAACCGCTGGTGCCGATCCACCGGGCGCCATACCACTCGATGAGCGCCGGGGCGGTGAACTCCATCGGCGCGCACACCACCACGTGCTCGCCGCAGCGACGCAGCACGTCGGCGAGGCCCGTGACCACGCCGGGGGCTCCCCCCTCGTACTTGACGGCCATGGCCGTGTCGAACTGGGCCATCTCCTGCAGGGCATCGTGCGGGAACCCCGCCGGCGATATCGAGCGGTACCCCCAGGTCGGCACGGCGAACAGGATCATCCCGAGATCAGTGCGCTCCATGAGGTCGCGGGTCCAGTCGACGACGTCGCTGGACGCCTTCGGCACGAAGTCCGGCGGATAGGAGGGGAGGCCGGCCTCGAACCCGAGGGCGCAGGCGGCATCCGCCACCCGGAGCGCCTCCTCGGTGGTGGAGAAGCTCAGGTGCGCGACCAGGCGGAAACCCGAGGGGCTGGCATCGGCCGCGATCTCCATGAACTGGACGTACTCGTCGACGGTGGTGCCGCACTCGGAGGCCACCAATGTGCCCCAGTACCCCATGCTGGCCGCCAGGCGCACATCGTGGGCGATGGCCTGGGGGTTCAGGCGGCTGTAGTCCGCCCCGAACGAGGGCAGGGTGACGTTGCACGCCCCGAACCACTCGCGGGCGCGGTCCTTGGCCTCGGCTCTGGTGTACGGCAAGCTCATGGTGTCTTCTCTCCTTGTCTGGTGATGGCAGTGGGCGTGCGGTGGCGTCGTCGCGACACGGGGCTCCCGGTGGCCCGGGGTCCCACCGCCCGCGTCACGCGTCGTGCACCGACACGCGGCGGGCGGGAATTGGGGTGTTGCGCGACGGGTGGACGCGGAGCCGCCCGGCGATGACCACCGCGGCGACACCGGGGACGTCCCCGCGGGCGATGGCCTGGCGGGCCGTCTGCGCCGCCGAGCCGAGCGGGGCGTCCATGACGACGAGGTCGGCGGCGCGGCCGACGCGGACGGTGCCGCCACCGACCCCGAACACGTCGGCGTTGTTGCCGGTGGCGAAGCTCCAGACGACTTCGGGCGCCACGCCGCCGAGCGACGACAGCTCGGCCACCGTCTTGAGCATGCCGAGGGGCATGACCCCCGTGCCCGTCGGCGTGTCCGTGCCGATGACCACGCGGGCGAGCTGGTCGTCCTCGACCGCCAGGCCGAGGATCCGCAGGGCCGACGCCAGGTTGCCGGCCTGGACGAGCTGCAGCGCCCCGGTGCCTTCGTGCACCAGGCGCGCCACGCCGTCGTCGTCGAGCGACGTCGGGCCACCGTTCACGTGCCCGTAGACGTCGGGGGCGAGCGCCAGAAGGTCGTCGGCGGTGATCGACGCCGACGTCGGGGCCGTGGGCCCGCCGGAGTGGCACATCACCCGCAGGCCGTGGGCCTGCGCCGTCCGGACGTCCGCCACGCCGTCCTGGGGCTTGGCGTAGGCGCCGAACCCGAATTTGGCCAGGCGCACACCGACGGCGTGCATCTCGTCGAAGTCGTCCGCGCTCAGGCCGGGGGTGAGCAGGACCGTGCCGGCGTCGACCTGCATGCCACCGGGTTGGTGACGGTCGAAGGCCATGCGCGCGGCGATGGCCATGGCCTTCACGGCGGCGGGCACCTGGGGAAGCCCGGCGGCGTGGATCTCCCCGGCCGAGATGACCCGGGCGACGCCACCGTGCGTGTACGCCTCGAGGAACCCGATGGCCTGCTGGCGCGGGGTGTAGTCGCCGAGCACCACGTGGCAGTGAGAGTCGATGAGCGCGGGCGCCACGGTGGTGCCGTGCACGTCGAGGACCCGGACCGCCGAGGCCACCTCTGCCCGCAGTGCAGACGACTCCCCGACAGCTTGGATCCGGCCGCCGTCGTCGATGATCACGGTATCAGCGCCACGCGCCAAAGGTTCGGCGAGGTCACCCGACAGGATCTCCCCGATGTTGACGATGGCAGTGTGACCAGCCCGAGCAGAGTCGACCACGCCGCCTGGCGCCACCACCATCAGGCAGCCGCTTTCAAGAAGGAGGCGTCGACGATCTTCGACGATACCGGCGGTGTGCTGGCATCGCCCTCGACGACGGCATAGTGGAGAAGACCGCTCAAGTTCGTCGACGGGATCGCGCCGTCGAGCGACAGGCCGGGGATCTCGAAGTCGTAGATTTGAGTAGCGACGCTCGTGGGAACCCCGTAGGTCGATGCCACGAAGGCGATGGTCTGCTTCGGGTTGTCCTTCATATAACGCGCGACCTGGTACCAGCCCTTGATGTAGGCGCTCAACGCAGCACTGCGTTTCGTGATCATGGCGTCGGTAGCCGTGAGGTTCTCGAAGAGCCCCTTGGGGATGAACTGCGAAAACGAAAAGGCGATCTTCCCCTCGTTCTTGGCCGCCAGCTCGTAGCCCGCCCCGGCCGTCCAGACGAACCCGTCGATCGACCCGGCCTTCATGGCGGCGAGCTGCTCGGGCAGCCCGCCGAGCGGGGCCTCGTTCACCGATCCGGTCGGCCAGCCCTCGTGCTTGACGAGCTGTTGGACGACGTAGTCGGTGAGGGCCCCTTTCCCGGTGATCCCGATGGTGTGCCCCTTCAGGTCGGAGGGAGACGTTATCGACGACTTGGGCGGCACGACCAGGACGAACGGCTTGAAGCTCAGCCCGAGCGCCCCGACGATCTTCGCCTTGAGCCCCCGCATGATGGCGTTCACGTCAGTCGGGCCGGTGCCGAGCTCGATGTCGGCACTGCCTGCCGCCAGCAGCTGGGCGGACTGGCCGGCCCCTTGGACCACCACGTCGTTGACCGTCAAACCGAGCTTCTTCCATACGCCGAGCTTCAGGCCCAGCTGGCTCGGCAGGTAGTAGAAGGTGTGGGCGACCGGCGCCACGACGGTCACCGAGCCGAGATCGGCCACCGACCCGCCCGATCGGGCCGTGCCCGCTGCCGTGGCCGAGCTGCCAGCGCTCGACCCGCACGCGGCGAGGGTGATGGCGGTGGCCGCCAAGGCGGCGACGAGACCCGTCGCCTTGTCGGCGCGAAACCCGCGGGCAGCGGCTCTGGTGCGGATCAGGTTCATGGGACGTCCTCTCTGGGTGGGTTGCCAGTTGCTCGGGGTCGATCGTCGGCGCCTGCGGTCGGGCAGGCGCCCGGCTCGGCCGGCGCTCCCCTGCCACCGTCCGAGCGCAGCGTGGTGCCGGTGACACCGGTGGACAGGGCGTCACAGGCCAGGTACAGGAAGGCCCCGGCGTGGTCCTCAGGGACGAGGGTCCGCGCCAGGAGGTTGCCGCGCGCCAGCCGAGCCTCGCGACCGGGCACGTCCTCGACGGTGTGGTGCTGGCCGAGGGCCGACACCCCCTGGAGGCGCGTCCGGGCGGTACCGCCCGGCGCCACGCCGTTCACCCGGACGTCGGGGGCGAGCTCCCGGGCGAGGTGCGCCACCAGCCCGCGCACGGCCCACTTGCTGGCTCCGTACAGCGCGCCGGCCCCCTCCGCGTAGAAGGCGGAGCTCGACGACGTCAGGACGACGGCACCCCGGGCCCGCCGGAGCGCGGCCGCCGCGGCGCGCACGGCGAGCAGGCTGCCGAGCACGTTGATGGAGAACACCTCGTCGAACGCGGCAGCCAGGTCATCGGCAGCCATCGTGGTGACGGGCCGCTGGAAGTCGAACCGTCCCGCGCAGCAAACCACCACGTCGAGCGTGCCGGCGCGGGTCACGACCTCGGACACCACCCGGTCGTGCGAGGCCGGGTCGCGCACGTCGCCGCTGACGACGACCGCCGGCCCTTCACGGCCCCTGTCGGCACGGCGATCGTCCCACGCGGACACGTCGAGGACGCCGACCGTGGCGCCTTCGGCGACGAAGCGCTCGGTCACCGCCTGGCCGATGCCGCTGGCACCGCCGGTCACGACACATGCCTTGCCGTCCATCAGGCCCACGATGATCGCCCGTTCTCCGCGGCACGGCCCGCCGGGTCAGTGCCGCCGGTGGCCTGCCCCCGGATGCCCGGGGCGGCGACAAGCCCCCTACGCGGTAAGGATCCCAGCGTCACAGGAACACCGACAGGGTGGGTGCCGGCAGGTTCGCCTGGTCCAACACGACGACCCGCGACCGGATGGAGAAGCCTTCGGGGCCACCCTTGACCAACCGGTCTCGGCGCTCGGCGGAGAAGAGGACGTGGCCGGCGTCGTCGCCGCGGTTGCAGTAGACGAGGATGTTGGCAATGGTCTCGATCTCGGCGCCGGACACCGCCGTGATCCGCAAGCCGGTCAGGTGGTGACGCGTCCTCGTCGGCGGCTGCTCGGCCCAGGCACTACCGCTGCGCAGACGAACGACGCGCACTTCCAGGGTGCCGCGAGTGTCCCAGACGATCCTCCCCCGCGGGCTGATCTCGGAGGCCCCTCCCTCTTCGGTGGTGGAACGCATCGGGACCTCGTACGTCGCGTCCTCGGTGAAGAGCGCCAGCCAGGCTTCGAACTGGCGCCCGTCGAGGAGTCCGAACTCGTGCTGGTAGAACGCGCTGACGCGATGGAAGAGCCACATCTCGGCCAGGTCGGCTGGCGCTACGAAGCCGTCGCCAACGGGTTCTCTCGATCGCGACCCGGCGTTCAGATCTGCGTCGCCGTTCACCACGCCCCCGGCGGGGGCGTCGGCGGCGGTCACGCGCGCTCCAACATGTCGAGCCAGTACCCCCATAGGGCGCGGAACCCCGAGTCGTTGACATATGGGCGAACCGCCACACCTGGTCCGCCGAAGGACGGATCGGGCTCGGTGCCGATCCCCATCGTGTACGGAAACGTGAAGGCCTGGGCCAATGGTTCCCCGGCCATCTCCGTGGCGCACGACCAGTTCTCGAAGTCGTCCTGCTCGAACGTCCCCGCCTGCCCGAACGCCAGGGTGTACGCTCGGTAAGAAGCGTCCTTCGCCTCGGCGGGCGCGTCGACCGGGACGAGGCACCACGAAAGCATCTGCATCCGGTTGGCACTGATCGGGTTCCACAGGCGCATCGTCGTGAACCAGGTCGCCGGCCCGCCCGGGACCGCGCTGAGCGGTTGCATCAGGAAGGACAGGTTGGGGAACACGGTGGCCGGCGCCGAGCGGATCCCCTCGAACACGGCCATCTGCTCGTCCGACAGCACCTGGCGCATTCCTGCCAGGGTCTCGGGCGCGAACGGAGCGAACGACCGGAGCCCCGGGGTGCGCCCCAGGCCGATGGCGTGCCCACGACCCGGGAGATGAACGCCGACACCGTCGGTGTGGGTCCTGGCCGCCGACGGGTAGTAGCCCAGGCGGAATCCGAACTGGTGCGACACCGGCGTGTGGTAGCCGTCGCCCGCGAAGTTCTCGGCGCCGAACTTCCAGTTCATGTCGGCGACCCAGCGGTTCGGGGGGGCGTACACCTCGGTTCCACCCGGGCCGGGCTTCAAGTACAGGTCAAGATAGAAGCGGAAGTCGCCCAGGTAGTCGGAGAGCGGTTCGGCATCGGCGTCGAGGCAGGCAAACACCAGGCT
>JAKARG010000077.1 GCA_021819345.1 Actinomycetes bacterium
GGGCGTTCCCCGACGGCTCCGCGGCTCGCAGCTCGGTCGCGGCCGTCGTGACCGACATGGTGCGCGACGACCGCGAGGGGGTCCGCTCCTACCTGCTGCACTGCGAGCGCTCCTCGGGGCAGTACCTCTTCGACGCCCTGGCCGACGCCGGCAGGGACTACGGGATCGACGTCTGTGGCGCAACCGACAAGGACTGGTGAGGACATGGCATTCCCTTCGGACCTGGAGATCGCCCGGAGAGCGTCGCTGAAGCCGTTGACCGAGGTGGCCGCGTCGATGGGCATCGGCGAGCACCTCCTCGTCCCCTACGGCGAGCAGGTCGCCAAGGTCGAGCTGGCCGCGATCGACGAGCTGGCGGAGCGGCCGAGGGCCAAGTACGTGGTGGTCTCGGCGATCACCCCCACCCCCCTCGGCGAGGGCAAGACCACCACCACCGTCGGTCTCGGCCAGGCGATGCGCCACATCGGCAAGCGGGCCACGGTCGCCATCCGCCAGCCCTCGATGGGGCCGACCTTCGGCATCAAGGGGGGCGCAGCCGGCGGGGGCTACAGCCAGGTCGTGCCGATGGAGATCCTGAACCTCCACCTGACCGGGGACTTCCACGCGGTCACCGCGGCCCACAACCTGCTCTCGGCGATCCTCGACAACCACCTCCACCAGGGCAACCAGCTCGGCTTGTCGATCGACGACATCACCTGGCGGCGGGTTCTCGACGTCAACGACCGCAGCCTGCGCAACATCGTGATCGGCCTCGGCGCCAAGGAGGACGGTCTCACCCGCCAGAGCGGCTTCGACATCACCGCTGCGTCGGAGGTCATGGCGATCTTCGCCCTGGCCCGATCGGTGGCCGACCTGCGGGAGCGCCTCGGGCGGATCGTGGTGGGCTACAGCGCATCGGGCACACCGGTGACCGCCGAGGAGCTGCGGGGCGCCGGCTCGATGGCGGTGATCATGCGTGACGCGATGAAGCCCAACCTGCTCCAGACCCTGGAGAACACCCCGGTGCTGGTGCACGCCGGGCCCTTCGGCAACATCGCCCACGGCAACAGCTCGATCGTCGCCGACCTGATCGGCATCCATGCCGGCGACTTCTTGGTCACCGAGGCCGGCTTCGGAGCCGACATGGGCGCGGAGCGCTTCTTCAACATCAAGTGCCGGAGCTCCGGGCTCACCCCCGATGCCGCGGTGGTCGTCGCCACGGTGCGGGCGCTCAAGGCCCACTCCGGCAAGCACCGCATCGTCGCCGGCCGGCCCCTGCCCGAGGCGCTGCTCGCCGAGAACCCCGACGAGGTCCACCTCGGCGGGGCCAACCTCGCCAAGCAGATCGACAACATCAAGCTCCACGGGGTCACCCCGGTGGTGGCGATCAACGCCTTCCCGACCGACCACCCCTCGGAGTGGCGGGCGATCGAGGAGATCGCCGCGTCGATGGGGGCGCGCAGCGCGGTCTGCCAGCACTTCTCGCAGGGCGGTGCAGGGGCCGTCGAGCTCGCCGAGAAGGTCGCCGAGGCGGCCGAGGAGCCCTCGGAGTTCGAGCTGCTCTATCCCGACGAGATGCCGCTGCGGGAGAAGATCTCGACGGTGGCGACGAAGGTCTACGGGGCCGACGGGGTGAGCTACTCGCCGCTCGCCTCCCGCCAGCTCGACCGCTACGAGGCGGCCGGGTTCGGGAACCTGCCGGTGTGCATCGCGAAGACCCACCTGTCGATCTCCTCGGACGCCTCGCTCAAGGGGGCGCCCACCGGCTGGACCCTGCCGGTGCGCGAGGTGAGGGCGTCGGTCGGCGCCGGCTTCGTGTACCCGATCTGCGGGGACATGCGCACCATGCCCGGCCTCGGGACCAACCCGGCGGCCTTCTCCATCGACCTCGACGCCGACGGCGGGATCGTCGGGCTGTCCTGAGCGCCGGGAGCGACGATGGCCGCGGCGCTCGCCAGGGTCCTAGACGGCCGTGCCCGGCGTGACGAGGTCCTCGCCTCGCTCGCCGCCGAGCTCGATGCCGCCGGCCGGCCCCCGGTCGGCTTCGCCACCGTGCTCGTGGGCGACGACGAGGCGAGCGCGCGCTACGTCGGGCTCAAGCACGAGGCCGCCCGCCGGGTCGGCATCGAGGTCCGTGGCGTGGCGCTGCCGGCGAGCACCGATCAGGTGGGCCTCGAGTCCGAGCTCGATGGGCTCGCCGTCGATCCGGCGGTGCACGGGGTCCTGCTCCAGCTCCCCCTGCCGGAGGGATCGGGGCTCGACGCCCTCGCCGCGGCGGAGCGCATCCCCCCCGACAAGGACGTCGACGGCATGACCTCCACGTCTCTCGGCCGGCTGCTGCTCGGAGCTCCCGGGCACCGGCCGGCGACCGCCGCGGGGGTCCTCGACCTGCTCGCCCGCCACGGGGTCGGGGTGGCTGGCCGGCGGGCGGCGGTGGTCGGGACCGGCACGATGGTCGCCCGGCCCCTCGCCTTGATGCTCCTCGCCGCCGGGGCCTCCGCGGTCAGCCTCCTCGACCCGGCCGACCCCGACGCCGCCCGAGCCTGCCGGTCGGCCGACCTGGTGGTCTCCGACGCCGCCCGGGCCCACCTGGTCGGCCCGGGCTGGGTGGCGGCGGGGGCGACGGTGGTCGACGTCGGGGTCTCCTTCGTGGACGGCCGGCTGGTCGGCGACGTGGACCCGGCGGTCGCCGAGGTGGCCGGCACCCTGGTGCCCAACCCCGGGGGGGCCGGTCCGATGACCGTCGCGATGCTGCTGTCCAACACCCTTGCTGCGGCACGTGCTGCCGGGGGACTCGGATCCCTCGCCGCCGCGTCCCCTGCCGGCGGGTCCCCCGCCGCCGCGTCCCCCGCCGCTGCTTCCCCTGCCGGCGGGTCTCCCGCCCTCGGATCGCTCCGGCGTGCGGGCGTGGGAGGCTGAGGGCGTGGACGCGAACGTCATCGACGGCTCTGCGGTCTCGGCGGGGCTCCGGGCGCGCCTCGAGCGGGAGCTCGCGACCCTGCGACGCTCGGGCGGTGCGCCGGGCCTCGCGAGCGTGGTGGTCGGCGAGGACTACGCCGCCCACGCCTACGAGCGGCGCCTGCGCCGGCTGGCCGAGTCGGTCGGCTGCCGGTTCCAGGCCGAGCGGCTGCCTGCCGACATCGAGGAGGCCGACGCGCTGGCGACGGTGGGCAAGCTCAACGCCGACCCGCGGGTCACCGGCATCCTCATCCTGCGCCCCCTACCGCCACAGCTGTCGGAGACCGCCCTCTACGCCACCCTCGACCCGCTGAAGGACGTCGAGGCGGTGCACCCGGTCAACGCCGGGCTGATGGCCCGCGGCACCCCCCGCTTCGTGCCCTCGACCCCGGCGAGCTGCTTCTGGCTCCTCGACGACTACCTGCGCCGCAGCGGCCGTGACCCGCTCGGCTGGCTGCGGGGCCGCACGGTGGTCATCGTCGGGCGCAGCCACAATGTCGGCAAGCCGGCGGTCTGGCTCGCCCTCGACCGGGGGGCGGTGGTGATCGACTGCGACGAGCACGCCTCGGCTGCGGGCCGGCTCGGGGCCTTCACCCGGCAGGCCGACGTGCTCGTGGTCGCCGCCGGCGTCCCCGGCCTGGTCACCGCCGACATGGTGGCCGACGGGGTGATCGCCATCGACGTCGGCATCAACGCGGTGCCCGACCGGGCCACCGGGGGGGTGCGCCTCGTCGGCGACCTCGACTTCGACTCGGTCGCCACCCGGGCCGAGGCGATCACCCCGGTGCCCGGCGGGGTCGGACCGGTGACCGACGTCTGGCTGGTGCGCAACACCCTGCTCGGCGCGGTGCTCCAGCAGACCGACCTGTCGATCAGGCCGTGGCCGAGCCCTTGAGCGCGCTCGCGGGGCAGCGGGCCGAGGCGTGGCTCGACGGGCTCTACGACGTCGAGCGCACCGGCCGGGCCGGTGCGCCCACCCTCGAGCGGATCGCCGCGCTCGTGGCTGCGCTCGACCACCCCGAGACCGCCTACCGGGTGGTGCACGTCACCGGGACCAACGGCAAGGGCTCCACCACCGCCATGACCGCTGCGCTCGTCGGCTCGTCGGGGGTGCGGGTCGGCGCCTACACGAGCCCGCACCTGTCGCACCCCGTCGAGCGGGTCGCCGTCGACGGCCGGCCGATCACCACCGAGGAGCTGTGGACGGCGATCGGGGCGGTCGCCTCGGCCGCGGGGCGGGCCGGCGTCCAGCCGACGTGGTTCGAGGCAGTCACCGCCGCCGGGCTCTGGTGGTTCCGGGAAGCGGGCGTGGAGGTGGCGGTGGTCGAGGTCGGCATGCTCGGCCGCTGGGACGCGACCAACGTGGTCCACGGGGAGGTCGCCGTCGTGACCAACGTCGAGCTGGACCACACCGACGTCGCCGGCCCGACCCGGGCCCACGTGGCGGCCGAGAAGGCCGGGATCGTCGAGCCGGGCGCCACGCTCGTGCTCGGCGAGACCGACCCTGCGCTCCGGAGCTGCTTCGAGGCCGAGCGACCCGGTCGGGTCCTGCTCCTCGGCTCGGAGCTCGGGTGGTCGGGGCGCCGGCCCCTCGGCCTCGACGGCCAGATGGTCGACGTGCGCACCCCCTGGGCGGAGCATCCCGGCCTGCTCATCGGCGCGCTCGGAGCCCACCAGTGCGACAATGCCGTGCTCGCCATCGCAGCGGTGGAGGCGTTGCTCGAAGCGCCGCTGGCGCCCGATGCGCTGCGAGCACTGTCGGCTCCGGTGATCGCGGGTCGTCTGGAGGTCGTGGCGCGCCGGCCGACGGTCCTCGTCGACGGGGCCCACAATCCGGCCGGGGCCGCCGCCCTCCGAGAGGCGCTGCAAGAGCTCGACCTCCTCGGCGCGCTCGGCCGTCCGCGCTGCCTCGTGCTCGGGGTGCTCGGGGGCCGGGACACCGAGGGCTACCTCCGGGCCCTCGACCCGGGCTGGCTCGACTCGGTCGTGGTCACCGAGCCCCCGTCGCCCCGGGCGCTGCCGGCCGAGGTGCTCGCCAAGCTCGCCGCTACCCTCTGGCCGGGCCTCCCGGTGGCCGTCGAGCCGGACCCGGCGACGGCCCTCGCCCGGGCCCGGGGGCGAGTGGGTGGAGACGGCCTGGTGGTCGTGGCGGGTTCTTTGTACCTGCCGGGGCGCCTCGGGGACCAAGAGCCGGCCGACCGCGCCGATCCGGCCGATCCAGCCGACCGAGCCGACCCGACCGGCGCCGGCCCGAACGAAGGGAGCACCGATGAGCACTGATGCGACGATCACCTGGGACGAGGTGGTGGCCCGCCTGGGCGCAGCCCGCAACTACTGGCTGACCACGGTCGATGCCGCCGGCGCCCCACATGCCGTGCCCGTGTGGGGGGTCGTCGTCGGGGACCGGCTGCACCTCTACGCCAGCCGCAGCTCGCAGAAGGCCCACCACGTCTCGCGCGACCCGAGGGTCGCGCTCCACCTGGAGAGCGCCGAGGACGTGGTGATCGTCGACGGCCACCTGGAGGACCTCGGGAGGCCGGCCGAGCACCCCGGCGTGATGGCCGCCCTCGACGCCAAGTACCCCGACGACGCCGACTACCTGCCTTCCCACGACTCCTACTACGACGCCCTCTACCGCCTCGAGCCGTCCCGGGCCCGCACCTGGGCTCTCGCCGACTTCGACGGCTCGCAGCGCCGGTGGTCGGCCGGCGGGTAGCCGGCGAGCGTCCCGGCCGGCGCTGGCGGGTAGCCCGCAACGGTCCCGGCCGGCACCGGTGGGTAGCCCGCAACGGTCCCGGCCGGCACCGGTGGCAGCGCCCGGCGCTGGCATGCTCTGGGGATGACCGCCCGAGGCCTCGTGCCGCTGCCCCGCCACCCCGTCGGGCTCCCCTGGCCGACCGTCGCCTGGCCGAGCGCGACCCCGCCGCCGGAGTGGGACCTCGGGCCGAGGCTGGGGGAGATGTTCTCCGACGAGGAGCGCTTCGGGACCACCTACGCAGTGGCGGTCGCCCATCGGGGGTCGTTGGTCTTCGAGCGCTACCAAGGGGAGCTGGAGCACTGGGACCGGCCGAGCGAGCCGGTCGGGCCCGGCACCGGGCTGCTGTCGTGGTCGGTGGCGAAATCGGTCCTGCACGCGGCGGTGGGGATCCTCGTCGGGCAGGGGCGGATCGACCCGCAGGCCCCGGCGCCGGTGGCCGAGTGGTCCACGCCGGGGGACCCGAGGGGTCGGATCAGCGTCGATGACCTCCTCACCATGCGCGACGGGCTCGACTGGGTCGAGGACTACGACCTCGGAGCGGAGCGCTCCGACGTGATCACCATGCTCTTCGGCGGTGAGGGCGCAGCGGGCGTCGAGGACATGGCCGGCTTCGCCGCCGACCGACCGCTTGCCGCCGAGCCGGGGAGCCGGTTCTCCTACTCGAGTGGGACCACCAACGTCCTCTCCGGCGTGGTCGCCGGCATCGTCGGCCGGCACCAGGCCTACCTCGACTGGCTCGCAGCGGCGCTGTTCGGTCCGCTCGGCATGACGAGCGCCCGCCCCGGCCTCGACCGCTCCGGCACCTGGGCTGCCTCCTCCTACCTGCACGCGAGTGCCCGCGACTGGCTCCGCTTCGGGGAGCTCTACCTGCGTGACGGGGTCTGGGAGGACCGGCGCCTGCTACCGCAGGGCTGGGTGGACGAGGGCCGTCGCCCGAGGTCGCCCGACGACGCCGGGACCTGGTTCGGGGCCCACTGGTGGACCGACTGCGACGATCTCGGCACCTTCTGGGCCAGCGGTTACGAGGGGCAGACCGTGACCGTCTGCCCGGGGCTCGACCTGGTAGTCGTCCGCTTCGGCCGGACTCCCGACGGCAGCGGGGCCGTCGGGGAGTGGAGACGGGCCCTGCTACGCGACCTCGACCCCGCCCGGGACGATCAGCTCCGGGAGCAGGCCGACCCGGCGGAGGGAAGCTCCGGCCATCCTGCGGGCCGTTCCAGCGGAGAGAAGTCACCGGTGGAGGGGTCCTGCACGTAGTCCACGGGCGGGTCGGCGCCGCTCGCGATCACCTCGACCGCCCCCAAGAGCGCATCGACGTCCTCGGCGCGAGTGTTGATCCCGGCACTGGCCCGCACCGCTCCCGGTATCGCCCGCCGGTCCCCGGCGCGCACCGCCCGGCGGAGCACCTCGACCTCGGCCGCGCCGAGCCCGAGGAGGCGCTCCAGGTAGGGATGGGCGCAGAAGCAACCGTGCCGGACGGCGATCCCCCACTCGGCAGCCAGCCGGGCAGCGACGAGCGCATGGGGCACCCCGGCAACGCTGAAGGTGGCGAGCGGCAGGGTGTCGGAACCGGTGGCCGGACCGAGGAGCCTCACGCCGGCGATCGCCGCCAGGCCGTCGCGAAGGCGTGAGGCGAGGTCGTGGTCGTGCGCAGAGATCGGTCCCCAGCCGATCCGGCCGAGCTCGTTGATCGCCGCTGCGAGGGCGACAGCCCCGAGCAGGTTGGGGGACCCGGCCTCCTCGCTCTCGGGGGGTGCCGTCCAGATCACCTCGTCGAGGGTGACCAGGTCGACCGCCCCGCCGCCGGCGAGCATCGGGTCGCCTTCTCGGAATGCCGAGCTCGGTCCTACCAGGACCCCGGCGCCGTAGGGGGCGTACATCTTGTGGCCGCTCCAGGCGACGAAGTCTGCGCCTGCCGGCAGCGCGCGGTGGGCGGCGAGCTGGGCGCCGTCGACGAGCACCGGCACACCTCGGTCGTGGGCCAGGGCGATCAGCTCGTCCAGGGGGGGCATCCAGCCCGTCACGTTGGATGCCGCGGTCACCGCGAGCAGCCGAGGTCGCCCGGGCAGCTCGTCGAAGGCTGCCCGGACGTCGTCGACCCCGAAGGTCCCGTCCGCCGCGACGTCGACGTACTGCCGGCGGCACGCCCGGGCCCAGGGGAGGAGGTTGGCGTGGTGCTCGGCGACCGTGGTCACCACCGTCTCCCCGGGCTCCAGTCGCAGCCGGTGGGAGAGCAGGTTGATCGCCTCGGTCGTGTTCCGGCACAGGATCGCCACGTCGTCGCCGACGCCAGCCCTGCCGGCGAAGCCCAGGGCAGCTTCCCGAGCCGCCTCGTAGGCGGCGGTGGCTACCTGCGACTTCTGACCTGCGCCCCGGTGGACGCTCGAGTACCAGGGGAGGAAATCGCCGACCGAGGTGGCGACGGCCGGCAGCGCCGCCGTCGACGCCGCTGCGTCGAGCCCGATCGCCCGTCTCCGGGTGCCGTCGACGCACTCCACTTCCAGGTCGTCGCCGACCAGGGGGACAGGCGGCGCGAGCGTCGACGAGGCGGTACCGGGCAAGGCAGCGCTCTCAGGCGAGGCTGAGGAACAGCCGCTCGAGCGCTTCGATCGCGTAACCCTCCGCGCCCGCTTGCTCCGGGTTCTCGATGCAGTAGGCGAGGCCGCTCGAGACGATCTTGAAGCTCGCCCGGTCGAGGGCCTTCGACACCGCAGCCAGCTGGGTGAGCACGTCGCGGCACTCCCGCCCCTCGGCGAGCATGCGCTCCACGCCACTGACCTGGCCGGCGACCCGGCGGAGCCGCTTGCGGACATCGTCTACGACTTCCTCGGGCAGTTCCACACGCCGATACTACCCCCAGGGGTAGCCAACCCACAAGGCTCGGGCCCGGGTCCACCGGCGCCCAGGCTCGCTGGCCGGGGGCGGTCCTGCCCCGACCACCCGGCCCTCCGCTGCCCTGGCCCTCAGCTGCCCTGGCGGCGACCGAGGAGGCGGGAGAGCAGCGAGCCGCCCTCACTCTCCTCCGAAGAGTGCCCCGGGCAGCGCTGCGCTGTCGGCACTCCCCGCATGACCTGGTCCACGTGCTGGCCGCACCCGGCCCAGGTGGTCTTGCCACAGGTGCGGCACTTAACGGCTCGGCACATCGTCACTCCTCCTCGTCGGCGTCACACGACTATACACCCCGGGGTATCATTGGAGCAACCCGGGGCCGGAGGCCTCCGTCCAGCTGCGTGCCTCGACCGGGGCTGCTACTATGAAAGAGCAAGAAAGAGCTGGATGGCGAGCGCGCCGGCTAACCGAGGGGTCTCGGGGACGTAGCTCAGTTGGCTAGAGCACCTGCTTTGCAAGCAGGGGGTCGTGGGTTCGAATCCCATCGTCTCCACTCGTTTGACCAGGGGTTTTGCGGGCTGCCTCCGCTTTAGGAGGTTGCTCTTGGGCAGTTGTGTGCAGTTGGCTCTACTCGGGTGTACTCGGACCGTTACCCGCGCGCCGGCGTTCAGGGCCGTTCGCCCGGGGTGGACCCCTTGCCTGGCGGCGGGTGGCGCTCGCCTGGGCCGAACAGGTCCGGCCGGGCCAGATCGGAGAACGACTTCGCCCCGTCAGCGATCGCGACCGCCAAGTCAGCGAGCACCACCCGTCGCTGCCCGCCCGGTAGCACCAGTAGGTGGTGGTGGCCAACGAGGAGTCCTCGGCCCGTCGCCAAGGGGCCGTGCCCTCGTCCACCCCTCCGGGGGGCCGCTGGCAGTCATCGAGCCGTCTCGTGCGCTTGCCGCTACTCTCAACTACTCTAAACCTGTTAGAGTAGGAGTGTGTCTACCGCCCTCGTTGAGCAGGCGCTCCTGCTCCCGGCCCAGGAGCGCGCTGGTGCACTTCTCGGTCTCCCAGAGACGCAATGGTTCGAGCGCAAGAGCGGCAAGGTCTCGGCGAAGAAGGCGGCCGAGACCGTGATCGCCTTCGCCAACGCCGAGGGGGGTGTCCTTGTCGTCGGCGCCTCGAATGGCGTTGTGGACGGGGTGACCCCAAAGCTGCTCAACGATCTGCAGCAGCTCGCTCTCGACCACACGGAGCCGCCCGTACTGGTTCAAGTCGAGACCTTCGAGGTTGCAACTCGCAGCACAACGAGCCAAGTAGCGATCATCCGAGTCGGTATCGGCGACCAAGTTGTCCACGCAACGAAAGCCGACAAGGTGTTCCTTCGTGTCGGTGACGAGACAAGGGAGCTCTCCTACCTTCAGAGACGGGAGTTGACGTTCGACCGAGGCCAGGCCGCCTACGAGCGATCGCCGTTGAACGGGGCCCTCGACGAGCAGCTGGTCGACAGCTATGCGAAGGCGGTAGGTGCACCGGACGCAGCTCGATTGCTCATGTCTCGCGGTCTGAGTCTCCCTGAAGGGGCCGCGACGGTGGGCGGCGTGCTGTTGTTCGGACTCGACCCGCAGGCCGAGCTTCCCCACGCACACGTGCGGGTGGTCCGCCACAGCGGCACGGTCGCCCAGACCGGATCCAGACAGCGGCTCATCGCCGATCAGCGCATCGAGGGACCATTGCCTCGCCAGCTGGTCGATGCACGGAGA
>JAKARG010000078.1 GCA_021819345.1 Actinomycetes bacterium
TCCGATCTGTCCGGTGGCTCGCGTGCTCGTCGGCAACAGGCTGACGATCCAGTCGAGCAGTGGTCACGAGACCCGCCAAGAGCGCAGTGGCGACCTCAGCCTCAGGGTCGAGGAACCGGAAGACCAGATCCACGTCGAGGTCGAACCAGTTGGTGAAGTGCCGCTCGTCGCCCGACCGGGCGCCGGCATCGCCAGTGTGGAAGGCGACCAATGCCCAGCCCCCAGGAGCCAGCACCCGCCGCATCTCTTGGAACGCCACGGTCCGCTCGCGGGCTTCGAGATGGATAGTGGCGTACAAGCACACCAGCCCGGCGAGACGTCCGTTGGCGACGGGAAGTGCGACCAAGTCGGCGGTGGCTGCTGGGACCTGCCGGCGGCGTGCGAGGGCGCACATCTCTCGTGACAGGTCGATCCCGACGACGCTTGCACCCAACGCGCGTAAGTAGGCGCCGACGTGGCCTGGCCCGCAGCCGAGATCGGCGATGAGCCCCCCATCGGAGTGTTCGACGAGGACGGCGAGCAGCGCCCGGTCGAGCGGCTTGCCTCCCAGTTCTTTACCTATAGCAGCGTCGTACTTGGCCGCTACGGCGTCGTAGCTGAGGCCAGTGGCACGATGCCAGCGTTCGTCTTGGCACACGAGTACAGAGTGCTCGATCGGGGCGACGGTCGCACGCCCAACGACCTGGCCCGGCGCGCCAGATCGACGGGTAGGCATGCGTCCACCCGCCACCGAGAGTGGTGGCGTGGCACGGTATCGGCACTCGCCGCCCCCTGCCGGCACCGACGGAGGTCGCTCGCTTGTTCCGCGTCGAAGCGGCGTCCGCTGGATCTCCTTGGTGCTCACCGTGTCCGGGGCGGCGTCGTGACCGTTCAGCTCCGCGCCCGCCACGTGTCTGCGTTGATGCGGTAGAGGACGTGGCGGCGCAGGCGGTGACCGGCGGGAAGGTTGGGATGGTCGAAGTCCTCGGCGGGATCCCTGGTCATGGCCAAGCGGTGCATGACCGCCTGGGAGCGGACGTTGGGGACCGAGGTGAACGAGACGACCTCGGTGAGCCCGACGCGCTCGAAGGCGTCGTCGAGGGCAGCGGTCGCCGCTTCGGTGGCGTAACCGTGTCCCCACGCCATCCGGGCCAGCCGCCAGCCGATCTCGACTGCCGGGGTGAAAGGGGCCTCGAAGCGGGGGACGGCAAGCCCGGTGAACCCGATAAACAACCCGGTAGCGGCCACTTCGACCGCCCACAGCCCGAAGCCTCGCTCGTCGAAGGCACCGTCAGCGGCTGCGGCCAACGCATCGCTGGCCGACCGGTCCAATCGGGAGGGGAAGTGCTCCATGACCTCCGGGTCGGCGTTGAGCGCCGCGAACGGCTCGAGGTCACCGTCCTGCCAGCGACGCAGCACCAGCCGGCGAGTGCGCAGCGGCCCGGTCACCGGCGGGCGATCGTGTGAGTGAGGGCGCACACCGCCCGGTACGGGTCGCGTCGGCCCGCCTCGGCCTCGGCAGCGATCAGCCCGTCGAGGTCATCGACCGGCGTGTCACCCGCCCAGTGGTCGCTGAAGAGCCGAACCCCGTACCACGCCTCGATCTCCGCTCCCTGTCCGACCAGGGTCGCCCGCACCTCGCCGGGCTCGTCCGCCCGCACCCCCTGCACACCGAGGCGATTGTCGTAGTGGCAGGCGTCGAACCCGCTCAGGGCGGCGGGCCAGTCGCCGGTCATGCCGGCGCGCATGGCGATACCAGCCCGGTTCCTGGTCAGGATCGACACCAGCCCGCCCGGTCGGGCCGCCCGGAGTAGCGCGGCGACGACCTCGTCGAGCGCAGGCAGGTACATGGCGGCCCCGTGACAGCAAACCACGTCGTAGCCGTCGGCGTGCTCGTCGCCGAGGGCCAACACGTCACCGATGACGAAGCTGAGGCAATCACGGACCTCGGACAACTCGTCTGCTACCGCCCGGCGCGCCTCGCCCAGCAGCCGGTCGGACACGTCGAGGCCGACCACCTCGTGGCCCGAGCGGGCAAGAGCGATGGCCTGGGTGCCCTGGCCGCAGCCGGCATCGAGCACCCGCAGTCGCTGGCCCCGAGCCGGGAGGTGGTCAGCGAGCTGGCGGCGGACCAGCTCCTGGCGAACCACATCACGAACCAGCCCCGCACCAGCCAGCCAAGCGTCCACCCCCGGCGCAAAACGACCCTCCCCCTCCGCCATCCCCGAGACCGTACAGGCCGGTTCTCCACCCCGGGTCCACCCGCTCCCGACCGAAGACCCGATCTGCGTGCACCGGCTACTCATCCGATCGGCCGCCTGTCGACGCCGAACGACGGTTATATCCCTTAGCCTCGCTCAGTATTGCCGAGCAGAACATGCCATCCGAGCGGCGATGGAGGTAGCGCGCCGGGAGCCAGCGCAGAATGACGCCTTCCGAGGCGTCGAGCGGCCCGAAGGCGACGCGCCGAAACCGGCGATCTGGCCTGGCTCTGGCAGCGAACGGCCGAGCTGCCCGCACGACGGTGCGGACCAGAGCACCCGACCTTGATGTCAGATTTATTGCTACACTCGTCTGGTGGACTACGTCAAACCGGTCGAGACGCTCTTGCCGGGGGTGCAGGGCAAGGTCCTCGGAGTGCTCGCTCGGAGCGACGCCGAGCTGAGCATGCGAGCAGTCGCGCGGCTGGCTGGGGTCAGCCCCCAGCAGTCGTCGGTTGTGTTAGGCCATCTCGTCGAGCTCGGGATCGTCGAGCGACGAGACGTGCCTCCAGTCGCCCTGGTCCGCCTCTCACCGGACAATCTGGCCGCCCAGACGGTCGCCACGTTCGCCAACCTGCGCCAGACCGTCCTCGACCGCCTGACCGACCTGGCAGCCTCGATCCGTCCTGCCCCGGCGAGCCTGATCGTCTTCGGCTCCTTCGCCCGCGGCCACGCCGGCCCCGCGAGCGACCTCGACGTCCTGGCCGTGCGACCGGCCGGCGTGTCCGGCAATGACGACGGGTGGACCGACAGCCTCGGCGCCTGGAGCGACCGTGCACGACGGACTGTCGGCAACCCGATCAACCTGATCGAGGTCAGCGCCAACGAGCTGCCCGAGCTCCTCGGCCGCCCAGCGCCGTCCCTGTGGTCCGACATCGTGACCGACGGCGTGCTGCTGCGCGGCGCACCGATCAACACCGTGGGCGTCGCCGCCTGATGGCTCCTCAGAGCCGGGCCAACACCCGGCCGGCGTCCGCCACTGACGCCGGCGCCTACCTGGCCAAGGCGGCCGAGTTCCTCCGAGCAGCCCAGGACGCCCTCCACCTGGGCAACCACACCGCGTCCACCGGCAACGCCGTGCACGCCAGCATCGCCGCAGCAGACGCCATCGCCGCAGCCCGACTCGGATCGATCTGGCGCGGCCCCCACGACCAGGCCTCCCTCCACCTCGAGCACACTGGAACCGACGGCAAACAGGCCGCCCGTCACCTCCGACGGCTCATCCCGCTCAAGACCAGAGCCGAGTACGACCCGGCCCCGGTCCGGGCGGCCGACGCCAGAGCCGCAGTGACCGCAGCCGAGCGCCTGGTAGGTATCGCCGAGGCCGCGATCCGGCCGCCCGGCGTGACCCAAACGTGACCCAACGAACGGTCAAGAAGGGCATCGACAGGTAAATGGAGGTCATCGCGTACCGCCCCTGACCTGGGACTTTGCTACTTATCCCCAGGTCCGGAAGCTGTCTGATTCTCCCTTTCAAGGCGGCAGCACGGGTTCGAATCCCGTTGGGGGTGCTCCGGGAAGCCGCAGCTCGGATGCTGGTCGACGGCAGCCACGTCTCGCTCGGCAGCCACGCCCAGAAGGCTGACGCCGGCGCCGCGCTGCGCGACGCCCTCGGAGCACAGGACGCCGGCACCTGGGTCGACCCTCGCGGGGGGAGGATCACCTTCGGCCGCTACGCGGATGAGTGGATCGCCGGCCGCCACGACCTGGCCATGCGCACGCGGAACGACTACGAGGACCTCCTCCGCCTGCACCTGGAGCCGGCCTTCGGCGCCACCCCGCTGGCAGACATCTCGGCCCTGGCCGTCCGCCGCTGGTGGTCACGCGCGAGTGGCCCCGACGGGCACGGCCGGGCCCCGAAGACCTACCGGCTCCTGCGAGGGATCCTCGACACGGTCGTCGAGGACGGTCTCATCGCTCGCAACCCTGGCCGCGTCAAGTGCGCCGGCGCCGACGACACCCCCGAACGTCCGACGGTCACCGTGGAGCAGGTCTACGGCGTCTCCGATGGCCATCAGCGCCCGCTATTGCGCCCTGGTCCTCCTGGCCGCCTTCACCGGCCTGCGCAACGGCGAAAAACACTGGCGCCCGATTGCAGGTCGAGCCCCGGCGCGCTGAACTGTTTGCTCGTGCTGCTCTTGGGGAGGGACCAGATTCTCTGGCACCGGCGAGCGGTCGCCCCGCTCGATCGGCGGCTGCCGGCTGGAGTCGACGGGCTCCGGCGAGCGGCGTGGGTCGGCCTGCAAGACAGCGTGCCCCGGGCGGCGCTGCTCTCCATCCACGCCCGCGTCGATGGGACCACCTCGGAGAGTTGGGAGGACCCGAGCCTGGTCCAGGTGTGGGGTCCGCGCTACAGCGTCTTCGTGGTGGCCGCCGCGGACCTCGCCCTGTTCACCGTCGCGCTGCTACCCGACGACCGTCGGGGCCGTGAGCGTGCCGAGCGTCTCGCGGCGCAGCTGCACGACCTGTTGGCGGGGGGTGTCGAGTCGCTCGATGAGGCTGGACGGCGGGCCGGGGTCCACCCGAACGCCTTCCGCTACGCGGCAGCGACGGGCACGTTGCTCATCCGCTGGGACGGAGCCCGGCGACCGACTATCACGGCCTGTCCTCCGCCTGGCGCCGACCCGGGCGAGGCCCGCTTGGAACTGGCCCGCCGTTACCTCCACGTGCTCGGGCCGACGACCGCCGCCTCGTTCGCCCGCTGGTCGGGCTTGTCGGCGAGCAGCAGCGAGGCGGTGTTCTCGGCGTTGCGGTCCTCACTTGTTCCGGTCAGCACTCCCCTTGGCGACGCGTGGATCCTGGCGTCCGATGAGGCGTCGTTCCGGGCCGAGATCCGGCCTCGAGGCGTGGTGCGGCTCCTGCCGAGCGGGGACGCCTACTTCCTGCTGCAAGGCCCGGACCGCGAACTGCTGGTCCCCGATCCGGAACACCGGGCGCAGCTGTGGACTCCCCGGGTATGGCCGGGGGCGCTGCTCGTGGACGGCGAGGTGGCCGGCACTTGGCGGCGCGCCGGTCGTCGCGTGCGGGTGCAGGCCTGGTGGGACCTCTCCCCCGTCGACTGGGAGCGAATCGCCGAAGAAGTAATGGCGCTACCGTTGCCAGGGCAGAGCTCGGCGACCGTCGAGCTCATTGCCTGACCGGACAACCTCACTGGCGGCGCCCGAAGGCAAGGCCCACGAAGCCGGATGTCGATCACGCTGGCGTGCCCCGGATGTGCCGTTCGGCGCTTTCCGCCTGGCCGGACGGGCGTCGTTCTGGCGCGGCGGTTCTGCGCCGGCTGCAAGGGCGCAGTGCACCAACTTGGCGCTGCCAGCAGGGCAGGGTCCAAGCTCTCGGGACGTCGAGCGCTCCCCCGAGCACCGGCACACCCAGGCCGGACTCGACCACGTGCACCTACACGACCTCCGCCACGCCGCCGGCACCCTTGCCGCCCAGACCGGCGCCTTCACCCGCGAGCACCTCGGCAACTCGCTCGAAACCACCTCTGAACAGGACTTTCGTCGAGAGCGAGCGACGGGAATCGAACCTGCGTTCTCAGCCTCGCGAAGTCGTTTCGGCCACTTTCGACGACCTGCGCCGATTAGGTAAAAGGTGGCCTGAACAGGTATCTTACGTCCGACCCGTACCGGCCCATCCCGCCCGTTTGCGGACCGTTCGCGCACGGATCGACGAGAGGAACGGGTCGGCCAGCATGCCCGGGCTCAGGGTCGTCTCACGGGGCCACATAGCGTGTCTGGGCGGAGCTCACCACTGACGGCGAGCCCGTTGCGGAGGGCGATACCCCGAAGCGTCGACATCGCCCGCTCGCTGTATCGGCTGACCCGCTGGAACCGCTCGCTCAGTCCCAGAAGCGTTGACTCGACGAGGAAAGAACTACCACCGCGAGAAAGCCTGAGGTCGGCCTTCTTGCCAAACGGCAGCGAGGGCTCGAGCTCGGCTTCCCAACCGTTGCGCATGGCGAACGCAGCAACCTCCAGCTGAAGGAGAACGTCCTGCCAATCGGAGCGCTGGCGAGCCAGACGACGGAGATCTCGCCAGCGGATCGCCGGCTCTACCGTGGCGATGCGTGCTCCGAGCTCGATGATCCTTCTATAGGTGTGAGGAGCATGGTTCCAGGGGGCCCACGACCAGGAGCTGACGACTCCCCGTCGCGGCCTCCTGAAGCCAAGCATCGCCAAAGAAGTTGGAGACTCTGTCAACGGCCCACTGGGCGGCCGCTCGACCACAATCGGTGAGACAACTTGCCATGTCGATGGGACGGCGCCACAGTTCCCACGTCGCTGCTCGATGACCTTTCGCGACCTCCATCCACTCCTCGGCGGGGTATCCGGGCACGGCCCTGAGGGTACGATCAGGAAGCTCGGCAATCGGACGCAGAAGAGCCGACGCCACCTGGAGTGCCGACCGTGTGTGACATGGCTGGGGTGGTCGGCTGGGGCCTCGGGTGGTAACGCTCGTGGTCTGGTCAGGCGGTGACCGACGAGTGTGGAGGCCGTGCCAGTTGGACCTGGAGCTCGCACTCGTGGAAGCCGAGTGAGCGGTACAGGTTGATGGCTGGTCCGTCGGGGTCGGCGACGATCACGAACCGGTCGACGTCCCATCGATGGCTGGCGACCTGCGCCGCCGCCGCGACGAGGTGGCCGGCGAGCCCCTGACGCCGGTGGCCGGCGTCAGTCTGCACGTGCTGGTAGCGCACCGTTCCCGACCCGTCGCACACGACGCCCAAGGTCGAGACCAGCCGACCTTCGCGGAGCGCGCCGAGGAACACCCCGGCGCCGCTCTCGACCAGGCGGCGCACCTCTCCCACCCGGCGGCGCTGGTAGACGTCGTCAGTCGCCGGATGGTCGTCCTGGCGTCGGAGCTCGAGCAGTTGCTCCCAGTCACCGTCCTCCGACAGTGACCGCACCTCGGCGTCGACGACACCGGCCGACGCCACCGACGTCGCCGTCAGCACGACACTCACGTCGGCTTCTAGGCCCAACTCGGTGATCTTCTTGGGGACGGCTCCGTCACTCCCGTCGACACCAATCGCCAGGTGGCCGACATCGGGGAACTCGCCGTGGAAGACCTCGACCCCGTGCGCCAAGAGCTCGGCGTCGGCAACGAGCACGAAGTTGCCCCACCAATAGCCGGGGTTGGAAGGCGTCCGGACCACCAGATGGTCGTCGTCCTCGACGACCATCGACCCGCCGGCCCGGAGCACGGCGACGTCGGTGGCGAAGCCGAGGGAGCGCACCCGCACCCGTACGACCCTAGCGGCGGACCGCGCCGGGCGTGACGTGAGGGTCGAGGTGGCGTGACCAGTGGGGCCGCCAGGGAGGCGGCCCGGGAAAGAGCCCACCATGCTCGTGGACCAGCAGAGCCCGGCGACCGAGACCCCGGTCCCCCGGCTGCTGTACACCCCTCAGGAGGCCGCCCAAGCCCTCGGGATCAGCCGTTCCAGCCAGTACGCCCTGCTGTCCCAGGGCGCAGTCGCCTCGGTGCGCATCGGCGGCTGCCGCCGGATCACCGCGGCCGCCCTCCACGCCTTCATCGAGACCCTCACCACCGAGGTCAGCGCCATCGACCACTACCCTGGTCGAGCAGACCTCTTGCGGCCGGGGTACCGGGCCGCCGCCCACCGGCCGGCGTCCCGGCCCGTGTAGAGAGGCCTCGAGGTGGCTCACATCCAGAAGCGCCAACGAGGCGGCGAGGTCCGCTACTACGTTCGGTGGCGGATCGACGGGCGCGAGAAGGTCCGCAGCTTCGCCCGAGCACGAGACGCCGAGACCTTCCGACGCCAGGTCGAGCACGACCAGGTTCTCGGCCTGCAAGTCGACCCCTCACGTGGAGCCATCACCTTCGGCGCATACGCCGAAGAGTGGCTCAGTGGCCACCGACGCGCCGACGGACGCCCCCTCGCCCCGCGCACCGCCGAGCTGTACCGCTATCAAGTCGACCGGTTCCTCCTCCCCACCCTGGCCAGCCGGCCGCTCCGGTCCATCCGCACCGAACACGTCCGAGAGATCCACGCCTTGGTCTGCGAGCAGGCCAGCGCTCTGCAAGCGGCCAAGGCCTACCGGCTTCTGCGAGTCATCCTCAACACCGCCGTCGAGGACGAGCTGATCACCCACAACCCCTGCAAGATCAGGGGCGCCGGCGTCGAGCGCTCGCCCGAACGCCCCTTCGTGGACGCCGAGCTCGTAGTCGCCCTCGCCGCCGCCATCGACGAACGCTACTGCTGCCTCGTGCTCCTCGCCGGGTTCGGAGGCCTCCGACTCGGCGAACTGCTCGCTCTCCGTCGCCACCACATCGACCTCGACCGGCACACCGTCGCCGTCACCGTCCAGACGGTCGAGCTGAAGAACGGCGACCGGGTCACCACCGCCCCCAAGACCGACGCCGGCCGGCGCGTCGTCCACCTCCCAGCCCAGGTCGCTGCAGCCCTCGCCGTCCACCTCGATCGCTTCGTCGACCCCGACCGCGACGCCCTCGTCTTCACAGGCCCCCGGTCCGCCGGCCTGAGACGAGCGAGCCTCTACAAGGAGTGGGACCGGGCTCGCGCCCAGACCGGACTCGACCACGTGCACCTACACGACCTCCGCCACGCCGCCGGCACCCTTGCCGCCCAGACCGGCGCCACCACCCGCGAGCTCATGGCCCGCCTCGGCCACGCCAGCCCTGCCGCCTCGCACCGCTAACAGCATGCCGCCAGCCGCCGCGACGCCCTCATTGCCGCAGCCCTCGACGAACTAGTCGGCGGGCCGCCGCTCCCGCTCATGCGGGGCGGATGCGGGGCACGAGCCCTTGATGCGCCCCGGACGCACGCCGGCGGCACCCCCGAAACCACCTCTGACCAGCACTTTCGATGAGAGCGAGCGACGGGAATCGAACCCGCGTTCTCAGCTTGGGAAGCTGATGTTCTGCCTCTGAACTACGCTCGCGTCAGCAGGTCATCCTAGCCGAGCGATCCTGGGCGTCGTTCGGTGTCCCTGATCGAGGCCGGGGGTCGGCTCGCCAGGATCGAGCTGGCCGGCCGACCTGGTTGCCGACCCTCCCGACCCGCCCGGCGAGAGGTGGCCAACCAGCGCCGGGGCTTCCGCCGCCGACTACCTTCAGCGGGCGTGATCCTCTCAGACCGGACGATCCGCGAGGAGCTGGCAGCAGGGAGGATCGAGATCGACCCACTGGACCCTGCCGACGTCCAGCCCTCCTCGGTCGACCTACGGCTCGACCGCTACTTCCGGGTGTTCCGCAACCACCACCAGTCGGTGATCGACGTGAAGGAGCCCCAGGACAACCTGACCGAGCTGGTCGAGATCACCGGTGAAGGTGCCTTCGTGCTCCACCCGGGGGAGCTCGTCCTCGGCTCGACTGCAGAGCGGGTCCGGCTCCCGCTCGACCTCGTGGCCCGACTGGAAGGCAAGTCCAGCCTGGGGCGGCTCGGACTGCTCATCCACTCCACCGCAGGCTTCGTCGACGCCGGCTGGGACGGCTACCTGACCCTCGAGCTGTCCAACGTCGCGACCCTCCCGATCAAGCTCTACCCGGGAATGAAGATCGGCCAGATCAGCTTCCTCCGGATGACGACCCCGGCCGAGCAGCCATACGGCTCGGCCGCAGTCGGCTCCAAGTACCAGGGCCAGAGAGGTCCGACAGCCAGCCGCTACTACGAGAACTTCAGACCTTCGCCCTGATCCCACTTGCGGACACGACCGGCGGCGGACTAGCAAGGTGCGAGGGACGCTCGCTCGGGTCGACTCAGCGGGCGGGCCCTTTCGCGTCTATGGTGACGTGACCTGGAGTGGGAACCCGCCACCTACTCCGGGAAGAGTGGATCGAGATCCGCCGCTCGGTCCGCTCCGCCGGTGGCGCCCTTCGGGGCGCCACGAGTGTCTTTTCACTCCTTCGTTTCACGCCGCCGCCCCGTCGGCTCTCGGCGAGCCTATCGGGATCGGCTGACCTTAGGGACTGGGCTCGGGCCGTATTAGATA
>JAKARG010000079.1 GCA_021819345.1 Actinomycetes bacterium
TTCCGATCTGATAGCGGTCCTCCACTCGCGGCCCGAACGGGCGCCCTACCTTCGCAACCGAGAGACTGGCACCCATCGGGACGAGGCTCATGACCTCGACTCCCGCGGCGATCACCACGTCATAGGCTCCAGCGATGACTCCTTGCGCTGCGAAATGGAGGGCCTGCTGCGAGCTCCCGCACTGTCGGTCCACGGTCGTCGCCGGGACGGACTCGGGAAAGCCCGCCGCCAGTACGGCGCTGCGGGCGACGTTGAGCGCCTGCGCGCCCACCTGCATCACACAACCCATGATCACGTCGTCGATCAGAGCGGGATCGAGCTGGTTGCGCTCGGTCAGGGCAGTGAGCGTCTCAGCAGCCAGATCGGCCGGATGCCAGCCCGAGAGCCTCCCGTTGCGCTTGCCTCCTGCAGTCCGGACTGCATCCACAATGACGGCAGTGGGCAAAGGACACTCCCTGGGTTGAGCTCGTACCTCCAGCCGACTGCCTGGACGCGAAGCCCCCGATCCTATCCGGGCGCGGGTGCCGAGGGGCTCAGCGAACAGCGAAGACGACAACCACCGCAGTGAGGTTGAACAGTCCGTGGGCGATGATCCCCGGACCGAGGCGACTGGTCAGCAGCGCGCTGTAGCCGAGGACAGCTCCGAGCAGCACCAACGAGAGCACCACCGAGACGTTGCCGAGCCCATGGGCCTCCCCCAGGTGGGCGATGCCGAACAGGAAGGCCTGACCCCAGACCGCCCCGTGCCTGCCGAGCCTCGCCGCCAGAGCCGTCCTGATCAACCCACGGAAGAACAGCTCCTCGAACACCGGCGCCCCGACGGCGACGAGCAGTGTGACGACCACGATCCCCACGGGGTTTCCCCTCTGATCACTCAGGATCTGAGTGTTGGACCCGGAGAAGCGAGTCCCGGCGAACACCGCACCGACGAGCTGGACCAGCAACAGCCCAACGAAGGCCACCCCGGCTCCGATCGCAAGATCCACCCTGCGGCCGGTCAGGCTGAAGTCCCTCCGCAGTGACCTCGATCCGTACACCCGGCTTGCGACCACCACTGCGCCAAGCATGCCTGCCCAAAGACCGAGCTCCCCAGCCAGCTCGGGAACCGCCGAGGTCACCGCAGCTCCGGTCGCGGAGGCGACCACCAGTGCGAGCACCGAGCCCCCCACCTCTCCGGCGGCGATGCCGAACAATGCCCACCACAACGCCCGTAAGGGCATTCCACTGGCCCCGCTTCCCTCCGTCACCACCCGGGTCTCGGAGGCCCACCGCAAGCCATCCCACCAGCGTTCCGTGTCCCCCGGGGACTGTGGGTCGGGGTACCACCCGGGCCGAGGGAGAGCGGCTGGCACGCAACGACGCTACCAAGGCCACCGCTACGCCCGTGGGGCGGGACGGCACCTGTCTGCCGTCTTGTCCTGCGCGTGGCAATCGCCTAAGCTCATCATCCGCGCCAGTGGGCTCGCTGGGTTGACGTGGATCGCGTCGCCCTTGGTGGGCGGCATACCCGGATCAGCCGCGCCGAGGAGGCAATGAGTGAAGCGTACGTTCCAACCGAACAACCGCAAGCGGGCGAAGAAGCACGGGTTCCGCAAACGGATGTCCACCCGTGCGGGGAGGGCTGTGCTGAGGGCTCGACGGCTCAAGGGTCGCGCAAGGCTGTCCGCCTGATCTGGAGAGTCGAGCGCCGGGAGCTGTTCATCGCGTTGCGCGCTGCCCCCCGAGGACGATGCGGGGCTGTCACTGTTGCCCATTCGCCCGGCAACGAGACCGATCCGCCGCGGGTAGCCTTCGCTGTAGGGCGACGGGTGGGGGGAGCTGTCGTTCGGAACCGGGTGAGGCGACAACTCCGAGCCCACCTGATGTCCCTACCGCTCCTCGCAGGAACCTACCTGGTCTCAGTAGCCCCCTCTGCCTCCAACTCGAGTTTCGAGACCCTCGGGCACGACCTCGTCGCAGCCCTCGAGCGGATCCAGCCCTCGCCTGGAGGGCCCCACCGATGAGTGCTCGGGAGGGTCGGGCGGGCACTGACGCTCGGTGGCGCAGTCCCGGCGATGGCCTCGATCGGGCAACCCCAGTACCCCGCTCCGCACGACGACCGCTCGTCTCGGTCTGCCTCACGGTCATCCGCAGTTACCAGCTCGCCCGCAGTGGTCGTCTGTCGCTGTGCCGTTTCACACCGTCATGCTCCGAGTACGCCGCCCAGGCCATCGAGCGCCACGGAGCTCGTCGCGGTCTGATCCTGACCGCACGCCGACTGAGCCGGTGCCGTCCCGGTGGACCTTTCGGGCTGGACCCCGTTCCGGAATGAGAGAACCTTGATCCCCCACTTCTTCGAAGCAGCCTCCCTCGGCTCGTCCTTGCATCCCCTTGCAGCGGCCTCCTGCCCGTACCCCACCAAGGTCGCCGGGAGCTCGATCTGGGGTCCGATCGCCAGACCACTCGCAGCCGTCTTGGCATGGTTCTACTCACTGGTACCGAACTACGCCTTCGCCATCATCGGCGTAGGCGTGGCATGGACCATCATAATTGCTCCGCTCACGCTCAAGAGCACTCGCTCGATGCTCGCGATGCAACGTCTTCAGCCTCAAATGAAGAAGCTCCAGGCCGAGCACAAGAACGACCGCATGGCGCTCAACCAAGCAATGCAAGACCTATACAAACGTGAGGGCGTCAGCCCACTCGGTGGCTGCCTACCGATGCTGCTGCCCTTCCCGGTGTTCATCGCCCTGTTCGACGTCATCGACGGTCTCAGCTACCACCACCTCGTTGCGGGTGTCCGGTGCTCCTACCCGCGTTTCCTGTCGCCGTCGACCGCCATGTTCCACGCGATCTTCCGCTCTGGAGGTCGTCTCGACTCCTTTGGCATGGACCTCGCGAAGAACGCTCTCAGCTCGCATCCGAGCTTCCTTGCCGCCCTTCCGTACTTCGCACTGCTGCTCGTGATGATCGGGACTCAATACCTCCAGAGCGCTCAGATGTACTCGCGCAATCCGAGCTCTCAGGACAACCCTCAGATGCGCTTCATGAAGTACCTCCCCATCTTGTTCGGGATCATCTTCATCCGCTTCCCCGCCGGCGTGATCCTGTACTACGCCGCCTCCAGCATCTTACGCGTCTTCCAGCAGACCCTCATGTACCGCTTCGACCCTGCCGTGCGCCGACTCACCGCCAAAGACATCACCTCCGTAGAGAAGGAGATCGTCGAGATCGACGCTCGGAGGGGTGCCCCGAACGGCTCAGGTGCATCCGGTGGCTCCCCGGTCTCAGCGCCCCGCAGTCCGGCGGTTGGAGCTCGGGGATCAGGCAGCCGCTTGCGTGACGCGTTGGCCAAACAGCAGGAAGCGAATCGCAGACGGGCGACTGGACACTCCGGAGCTGCGACGTCGGGTGCGCCCGCCTCGGGCCGACCTCCGGCGGACCGCACGTCGGTCAACAGCGCCAAGGCGAGATCGAGCACCCCTCCTCCACCACCTGCGAGCCGGCGATCACCTGGGTCTGGTGAGCTTCTGCAGAAGCCACCCCCCAGTGGCCGACGTCAGCAGCCCAGACGTCCTGCTCCCGGGTCCAGCGCTGACCAGAGCGGAGCCGCCGCCAGCGGGCCCGAGAGCCGTAGCGCGCAGGAAGCCAACCAGGTAGGCCAGCAACGGGCCGCAGTCCCCCGATACCGGGAGTCGAAGTCGGTGCCCGCGTCGAACGGCTCCAAGGGCGGTCGGTCCCGGACCGGCGCAAGGACAGGTGCTACGAGCGCCAGACCAGAGCAGCCGCGTAGCAACGGCACCCGGAAGCGGGGCGGCTGAATCATGGAGTGGGTGGAGACCACGGGACGTACCATCGAGGAGGCGAAGGAGGCCGCCCTAGACGAGCTCGGAGTCGACGAGAGCGACGCCGAGTTCGTCATCCTCGAAGAGCCGAAACTGGGGCTCTTCGGCCGGCTCAGAGCTGAGGGCCGCGTGCGGGCGCGAGTTCGCCCGACCACACCTCGGCCCAAGGACGACCGACGAGAACGTAGACGGCGCAGCCGAGCAACCTCGTCAGCCGGCAACGACGCTGGGCTCCCCCCGACCACCGAACCATTGACCGTGCCAGGTCCCGACGCCGCTCAGCCGGGCCGACGCCACCAAAGCCTCCGCACCGCCGAGCCCGGCACTGACCGCCAGGAACGCTCCCGGCACGACCACCCCGCGGCCCGCAAGCCTGGCGTTGTTACGACCAAACCGGACTCGACCGAGGGAGACAGTGACATGGAAGAGCTAGCACTCGACCAGCAGGCGGATCTAGCCGTCGACTTCTTGAATGGTCTCCTCGAGTCCTTTGGTGCCGTTGCGGCCGTGTCAGCAACCGCCTCGGTAGAGGATCAGACAATCGACGTCAGCATCGACGGGCCAAACCTCGGTCTGTTGATCGGTCCCAGGGGCTCGACGCTGCTTGCTGTCCAGGACCTCACCCGAACCGTCGTCCAGCATCGAGCCGGTGTCCGCCACGGCCGCCTGAACCTCGATGTTGCCGGCTACCGGGGTAGGCGCTCCGCAGCTCTCACCGAGTTCACCAAGAAGCTGTCCACCCAGGTGCTGCTCACCGGCAAGTCCATCTCCCTCGAACCGATGAGCCCACTCGACCGAAAGATCGTCCATGACGCCGTCGGCCCGATCGCAGGAGTCGAGAGCCACTCCGAGGGGGAGGCCGACCAACGTCACGTGGTCCTGTCTCCGACAGAGCCCGCAATCTGACCTCCCTCCTCCTCTCGATCGACAACCGCACCCAGACGCTTCAGAGCCGTCTGTGCAGCGAAACCTCGGGCGAGAACAGACGGCAGCTCGGCCACCGGTGGCAGATCAAGTCGTAGAGCTCCGCCAGCCCTACGCTTCCTGGCTCGATGAGATCCTCGGGCGTTCCCGTGAACTGGGCTTCCTCGGGCCGGGACCCCTGGCCGCCCATATAGACCACAGCTTCGGTTTCGCCCGCACTTGGGCTACGGTCCAAGCTTCCCCGCCGGCCCGGGTGCTCGATCTTGGCAGTGGCGGTGGGGTCCCGGGTCTGGTCCTTGCGGGCATCTGGCCAGATGCATCCCTGGTCCTTCTCGATTCCAGTCGCCGGCGCACCGACTTCCTTCGCGAAGCCGTGCAGTTGCTCAACCGTTCTGGCCCCACCACGGTGGCCGAGGGACGTGCCGAAGAGCTCGCCCGAAGCTCGCTCCGTGGATCCTTTCACCTCGTCACATCTCGGGGCTTCGGCCCCCCCGCTGTGGTTGCCGAGTGTGCCGTCGGGTTCCTGAGACCAGGAGGGGTGCTCCTGGTCTCAGAGCCACCGGCAACCGATCCCACCCGCTGGCCAGTCCGTCCACTTGCCCTTTTGGGACTTCGACTCTTGGGCCGCTACACCAGTCATGGGACCTACGTTGCTCTCCAACGAGATGGGGACCTCTCACCTAGCTTCCCTCGTCGAACCGGGCTCCCAGCCAAGCAGCCCCTCTGGCGCAGCGGTGCCCAACGATGTCGGACCAGTACCACCGGAAGCTGATCCTCGATCCGCCAGGCCTCCGACAGGGTGGCTGTTCGGGTTGCCCCGAGCACCTTTGCGGTCCGAGCGCTCGACCTGGTGATCGCCTAGTGCAGGTTGCCGTCTAGTTGCCTGTGCCTTACAGGGCGCACCTCACCTCTTGCCTTCCGTCCCGGACCTTGTCCCACCTCATCGAAGCCGAGGAACCACGACTGCTCGTGAGGGGATCGCTGGTCGTTGGCTCGTCGTGTTTCACGTGGAACATCGGGGACGTCGGCTACCCCAGCTCTCCCCAACCCGTCTCCTCAGCTTCCACGTCCTACCGACCTGATCGAACCGTTCCACGAAGATCCCTCCAACGGAGCGCCACGCAACCGCGGGACTAAAGACGCCTTCGATCTCTACAGTTCCCATCGTTGGCCGCCACACTGCTCTTGTGGACCCTCTGGTCAGGCGATCGGCGCCAGCATTCGAGCTCGTCTACGCACAGGGCTCACGAACGCGAGCGTTCTCAGCGACACTGGTCTTGCCAAGTACGAGCCGACCTGGGCCGGCCAGACCAGGTCCACGAACGGAATTCTCTGTCGTCGCCTTCACCCCGAGAATGGTCCAGCAGTTGGCGCCGTGGCCGCGGCCGCTGGGGTCCGAATCGCTCATCGCTGTGAAGGTCACTCGATACCGGGCGAGCTGAGCGACCCGAGGCGGGCCTCCTCCATTGGCCGGCGAGCCGGCCCTCATTCCGACGGCCGGGCTTCCAGCTGATCAGGTCCCGCACCGGATGGGCACGCGAGACGGGGCTCGCCGGCCGTGAACACGACCCCGCAAGCCACCGGCGAGCTCTGTTGCTTGCCTGATCACAGAATCGATCCGGGCCAAGTAGCGCGTCGCCAAGCATGCTACCTCGGCCACTCACACCTGGCGACGCAAGTCACCGCCCACCGTTTCCCTTCCCGTCCGCCCTGACCCACTTCGAGTCAGCGAGGCTGGAGACCGCCCGTCAGATCGGCTCCTTGGCAGTTGGGTCTGCTCATCAGCGGCTTGTCGAGCACCTCGGCTCGGCAGGGAGTTGGCCCCTCTCACGGCTGCTGGGAGAAGAATGGCAGGACAACCTCGTTCACCTGAGCAGCTGGGCCACTCTCTACTAATCAAATCTACCCTTGCCAACGTTACTGATCCCACCAAAGACACCCGCGTCAGCTCATCCGGGACAACATCGAGGTAGGCGCGAGCAACGATCATTTCACGGTCTCCCGGATCGGTCCCACTGAGCGCTGATCGCCTCCTGCCCGCTCCAGCTGCTACGGGAGTGGCGTGAGGTCCCTGCGCAAGCCACCCGTCGCCATCCAGGCGGCCATGTTTCACGTGGAACCCTTACCCCCAGATATTGCCGCTGCGCCCTTGTGTCAGACAGCCAGCTGAGAGAAGATGGGGAGGTGGCTGAACCGGAGCGCTCTCGGCGTGCGACCGACATCTTTCGCCGGCTGCGGGAGCAAGCACACCCTGGTCCACCTCCGGGTCCCTCCGCTGATTCCCCCCCGGAACCAGCCAATGGAACCAGTGCGTCGGTCAAGACGCCTCCCGCTCCCCCCGATGAACACCCCCTTCCGAACGGCATCCACGCTCCTCACCAGCCACAGACCCCTATAGGTGTCACCTCGGGGAGCGACTTGCTGGAAAGTGCCCCTCCCAATCCTGCAGATCAGCCGCCAGTGCGACCAGGCGATGACCGGTTGCCCGAGAACCTCCTCCCCTCATCACAGGCAAGCGCCACCACTACCACCCGAACCCGCCCGAACCAGGCTCCCAGATCCAGCCCCCTCGCAACACCCCTCTGGCCCTCTGCGCCACCAGATAGCTCCGGCGTAGACCCCAGCGTCGAGCAGCTGCCTAGGACACCTTGGTCCTCACCGACCGCGCTAGCAGCCGATTGGGACGCAAGTTGCCGGGCAGACGAGGCGCTGCGCAGTACCCGTTCCACCACTACCCCGACGACACTTCCAACCGACCCACCCTCTCTGCAGCGTGCCGGGAACCAAGAGCCCGACGTCCCAGCAAAGACGAAAGAGGCCGAGCCCGGTACGAACCTCGGACTCAGTAGTCGAGGGCTCCCGATCACACCCCGCCCCCTGCCTCGGAGGTTGGCCGTCGCCAATCAGAAGGGGGGGGTCGGGAAGACCACGACGGCAGTGAACCTCGGCGCCGCCCTGGCGGAGATCGGCTTCCGGGTACTAGTCGTCGACCTCGACCCCCAAGGGAACGCGACGACCGGGCTCGGAGTCAACGCACGGTCGCTGGAAGCTTCGATCTATGACGTCATCCTCCACGACGTCCCACTCGAGGACGTGGTCGAGGCGACCAGTCTTCGCAATCTTTTCGTAGTACCCGCCACCATCGACCTAGCAGGTGCCGAGATCGAGCTCGTGCCACTATTCAGCAGAGAGCTCCGGCTACGGAGAGCACTCGATACCGTCGAGGGGGATTACGACTACGTGCTCATCGACTGCCCGCCGTCGCTTGGCCTCCTCACGGTGAACGGCCTCGCAGCCGCCACCGAAGTCCTAGTCCCTATCCAGTGTGAGTACTACGCGCTCGAGGGACTGGGCCAACTGTTGCGCAACGTCAACCTGGTCCAGGCCAACCTGAACGCTTCACTCGAAGTCACCGCCATCGTCCTGACGATGTACGACGCGCGCACCCGGCTGGCCGAGCAGGTGGCAACAGAGGTTCGGGCCCACTTCGGCCCGACGGTCTGTCGCAACATCGTTCCCCGGACAGTGCGACTGTCGGAGGCACCGTCATTTGGTCAGCCGATCATCCTGTTCGATCCGTCCTCTCGTGGGGCCATTGCCTACCGGGAGCTGGCAAGGGAGGTGAGTGGTGACCCGTCGTAGTGGCCTCGGTCGCGGGCTCGGAGCACTGATCCCGAGCGAAATGGTGGAGCACCGCCCTGCAACCCTCGTGGAGCTACCGGTGGCAGCGCTGGAACCCAACCCACGCCAGCCTCGGCGCCACTTCGAGGAAGAATCGCTTGCTTCACTTACTGCGTCGGTGAGAGAGCTCGGTGTCCTCCAGCCCGTCCTGGTTCGCCGCTTGGCACCCGACCGCTACGAACTGATTGCCGGTGAACGCCGCTGGCGATCGGCAAAGCGGGCGGGCCTGGTGACCATCCCAGCAGTCGTCCGGGAGACCGATGATTCGAGCAGTCTGGAACAGGCACTGGTGGAGAACCTCCACCGTGAAGATCTGAACCCCCTCGAAGAAGCCGCTGCCTACCAGCAGCTCCTCGACGACTTCGGCCTCACCCACGAGCAACTGTCCAGACGTGTTGGCAAGAGCAGAGCTGCGATCACGAACGCCCTCAGGCTCTTCCAGCTTCCCCCACCAGTTCAAAAGCTAGTCGGGGAGGGCCAGTTGAGTGCAGGGCACGCCCGTGCCATCCTCGGCACGCCAGATCGCGCCTTCCAGGAGTCCATCGCCCGGCGAGCGGTCTCCGAGCAGCTGTCCGTGAGGATGGTGGAGGACCTGGTCAGGTCCCACGAAGGGACCACCCAAGAGGGGACCGTGGATGCCTCCCCGGAGGTTCCGGCCGCCGGCATCTCTCCGCGCCGCCCATCGCGTCTGAGGCCTCCCGGCGTCCTGGAGCTGGAGGAGCTCCTCTCGGAGCACCTGGCTACCAGGGTCAAGGTTCAAGTAGCGTCCAACCGTGGGAAGGTGATCGTCGAGTTCGCAACGCTCGAGGACCTGGAGCGCATCTACCGCTCGATGACCTCCAGCCCAGAGAGCCCAGCTGGGTGATTGCGCGAAGCTGTCTTCCCTCCGGGAAGACCGGGGGACCCAACCGATCGGACCCTCGGAGCTCGCAGTTGCCAACCGGACCGCGGCTGGTCCTGGAGCTGACGCTCACATCTCGGGTCGTCTCAGCCGGGGTTCCCGCAGATCGTCCGCCGGCTACCTCCGCCTAGCCGAAGGACCACCTGCGACTCGGGACCTCACTCCGAGTCGCCGACACACCAGGCGAGGCTGAACCTACACCTGAGCTTCTTGGCTGGTCGACCTCGACTTCATCCACAACCTGTGACTAAAGCTGTGGACCGTCGGACAAGGGCTCGCCAGAGCCCGCGGCGTCACAGGTGCGGGCTGAGCTCCTGGAGCAGCTGTCCCTTCCCCTTGGCCCCGACAACCCGAAGGAGAGGTTCACCGTCCTTGAAGAGGATCAACGTCGGGATGCTCATCACCTCGAACCGTCGAGCCAGCTCCATGTTGTCGTCGACGTTGACCTTCCCGAGCAAGAGCTTCCCCTCCTGCTGGTCCACGATCTCCTCGAGTACCGGCGCCACCATCTTGCACGGCCCGCACCAGTCCGCCCAGAAGTCCACCAGGATCGGCTCGTCCGAGGAACCGATCACCTCGTCGAAGGTCTGGTCCGTCAGGGTTACGTGGTTGCTAGTCAAGCTTCTCGCCTTCCTTCGCTTCGCCTGGGAGGTGAGTGCCGAGCGCACTCCTTCGAGCTCCCCGCGATCTGTGCACCTTTCAACCGTTCGACCCCTGGCCCGCATTCCACCTCAGGTCCTCCCGGTGGGGACCGAGGGCCGACAGCAGGCAGTCCGTCAGTGCTCCTGGAGCCAGCGCTCGGCGTCTATCGCGGCCATGCACCCCGTGCCTGCGGC